>JAYUTD010000176.1:0-2071 GCA_043755305.1 Saprospiraceae bacterium | reverse complement strand
TGCTGCAACAAAGAGTGCATTTCCGAGAAAATTCAGTTTCTCTATCGATTTGTAAATCTCACCGGAAGTTGGTTTTGGAGGTTGTTGTGCATTTAAAGGCTGGATTAAAAAAATAATTGCCGTATACAATGCAATATAAATTCTATACATATGTAAATAATTTTAATATATGCAATGATAGCTAATTCAGACGAATAAAAAAACAAAACACCCCAACATTAACGATTATTTATTAAACAAATATGGGTAGCTATCTATTGTTGGAGTTGAAGTAATCCAATAGGACAGCATAAGAACTGCCAATTGAAAAAAATGATTCATTTATTTTTTTAATATTGATTATTCATTAGATTTGTATCAACTTATCAAATTATACCAATTTTATGCATAAAAATTTAAACAATAGAAGAACTTTTATAAAGCAGGCAGCAGTCCTTTCATTGGCCTTGCCTTTGCTTTCCTCATGCAAAAGCGAAAAAAAGGAGGCAATTCCAGAGGCCACAGCGAAAGCAGGCTTTTCTTTAGAAAAGTATGGCATACAATTGTGGAGTGTAAGGGACGATATGGCCAAAGACCCAAAATCTACCCTCCAATCTTTAGCCGGTTATGGATACAACCAGATAGAAAGTTTTCAGGGAGAGAAAGGTGTATTTTGGGGCATGACTCCCAAAGAGTGTAGCGATTACATCAAGTCACATGGCATGGATTTATATGGTTCTCATTGCAAACCCGATTATGCCGTGAATCCAAAACTAATAGATGAATTTAAAAAATTAGCCGATGATGCTGCCTCTGTTGGCATGAAATACCTTATCAATCCTTACCTTGGCTTTCTCAAGAAAAAAGACGACTTCAAAAAAGTTACGCAATCTTTCAATGAGCTAGGTACAATTTGTAAAGAAAGGGGTTTGAGGTATGCGTACCATAACCACCACTATAGTTTTCAAAAAATAGAAGATGAATTCCCACAGGATATCATGATGTCAGGTACCAACCCAGATTTGATGGATTTTGAAATGGACATTTACTGGGTGGTCACTGCCGGACAAGATCCACAAGCATGGCTCAAAAAATACCCGCAAAGATTTAAAATGTGCCATGTGAAAGACAGACATAAACAAACCAAAATTGACGAAATTACTAAAACTGAAAAGGCCAATCCAGATTTTGGCGTCGATGCTTCCTGTACATTAGGTACCGGCCAGATTGTGTTTGATGACATACTGAATACCGCAAAAGAACAAGGCATGCAATATTATATTGTAGAGCAGGAGCGATGGGACAATTCTACTCCGCTGCAAGATGCAGCTAAGGATGCAACTTATATGGGTAAATACAAAGTTTAGTGTAAAACAAAAATACATATCAAAGCAAGGTTAAGTATATAAAAAATGTGGTGCAATGCGCCACATTTTTTTTTCATTAAATCTATATTGATTTCATTGTCATATTTTAGGATTTCTAAAAAATCACCGCCGCTTCATGTCTTCATAAAAATCTACCACCACAGGGTCAATGAATATATCTCTGCCGGTAATTGGTTTTTTAAGGTAAATGCCGCCCAATTTTTTGCATCTCGACAATGCGACATAAGTCTGTCCTGATTCAAATGCACCGCCACCTAAATCAATGATGACACGCTCAAAAGTTTTACCCTGGCTTTTATGAATGGTAATGGCCCAGGCCAGTTTGAGTGGAAATTGTGTAAAGGTGCCGATAATTTCAGCTTTTATACTGGAATCAACTTGCGGGTCAGATTTGTACTTTACATTTTCCCATGTTTGCCGGTCTACTTTAATCGTAATTTCATTGCCCTGCTCATCTAGTATATCTGCTGTGATCTCATCATTGCCGATGTGTCGGATGGTGCCTATGGTGCCATTGACAAATTGTTTTTGGGGGTCGTTTTTGACAAACATTATTTGCGCACCTCTCTTTAATGCCAAAATGCCTTCTGTAGGATACAATTGTGGATTGAACTCACCCTCTGTCCTGGCGTTAAATACAAAACGCTCTGTTTCCAGTTTTTCAATTTCGGCCTGGTTGATGGTATCGGCTGTAGCATTTCTGG
>JAYUTD010000175.1:0-2074 GCA_043755305.1 Saprospiraceae bacterium | reverse complement strand
TATCACAAGATACAAGTCATATAGACCTGGGCATAACAGATGAAGTCATCATTGGCGATTTTGTATGGGATGATGCCAATTTTAACGGCCTCCAGGATTCGAATGAACCAGGAATAAATGCTGTGAACATAGAAGCCTTGGATGTCAAAGGAAAGCTGATCAAGCGCACAAAAACAGACTCTAATGGAAAATATAGTATAAAGAATCTACCACCGGGTAAGTACGAATTGTCTTTTTCTAAAATTGATGGATACAGCCCAACCAAAAAAGTGGCAGCTAATCCTTTATTGGACAATGACATGACTTTGGATTATACTACGGCATTGATTGACTTCATACCTGGAACAAATAATAACATTGATGCAGGATATGTAAAAAATGGCAGTATTGGCAATAGGATTTGGGTTGACTTTGATGCCAATGGTGTCCAAAATACAGGTGAGCCAGGCAAAGATTCAGTTGAAGTGCAGCTTTGTAATAGCGACGGATCTTTTGTGGGAATAACTAAAACATATACAGACATTAACTCCGGCCAACCTGGCAATTATATTTTCAATAACATCAGGCCAGGAAATTATTTTGTGAAAATCATCATACCTGCAAAATTCAAAGTAACCTTACAGGGAACTCCCAATGATGAGTTAAACTCTGATTTTAATAAAAATGGTATCTCTGATATTTTTAATCTTGCACCAAATGAGGCAAAAACAAATATAGATGGAGGAATCTTTCTTCCTGGCTGCATAGGAAACAGGGTATGGCTGGATGCCAATGAAAATGGCATTCAGGATGAAGGAGAAGCTGGAGTAAAAGACATAGAGGTTCGACTGTTTAAAAGCAATGGTCAAATGGCAGGTTCCGGAACCACAGATGAAAATGGAATATATATATTAGAAGATCTTGCACAAGGACTTTACTATGCTGAATTCAAGATAAATTTGCCTTACAAATTTACCCTTTTGGACGAAGGCGATGAAAGTACTGACAATGATGCCAATCAAAATGGCTTAACGCCTTTGATCTCACTAGCTCACGGCGCTAAGTATTATGATTTGGATGCAGGCATTTTTATAGGTCCGGTCCCTAATGAATCCATTACCCAGGTTCCTGATTTATTGTCTAATCAATTGTATAAAGAGCAAATGATAACACCTAATCCGGCAATAAATCAAATAATTATCAACCTGCCATTTGAGAACGGCAATTTGTTTTTATTTGATTCAAATGGTAAGCTTGTAGCCAGATTTGATCAGGCTTTAAGAAGTGAATTCCATAATATAAGTAATTTACAACCAGGAGTCTACAGTATTGTAGCTAAAAATGGAAAGACAGTTGTAAAATCTAAATTTATTAAAGTTGATTAAAAAACTTATTTTTAATTTTGTTTACAATTAGTTAATTCAATGACGAAATAGCAATAATTTAGCCTTAAAATTAGTTTTAATAGTTTATTAACATAAAAAATTTGATGCTTTAGCGTCCATATAAAAAGTAAAATGATGAGCAAGTTTTTGGTATTTATTTTTTCTATTTTTGTTTTTACCCTTACCAGAGCTCAGGTTTTGGATGAAGAGATAGGTTTTAAAATTGTTAAAGCAGAGTACCTTATCAATACAGAAAGATTTGAAGATGCTATAAAGGAACTCAATGATATAATAAAGCAAAATGCTAATTTTAAAAATGCCATGCTTTTAAGGGCAGAAACAAAATACAAATTGGCTGCCTACAAAGGTGCAAAACAAGATGCCATTGACTTTATTAACCAAAATGGAATTACAGCAAGAGCCGCTTCAATTTTAGGCAAAGCAGACTACGCTTTAGGTATGAATGATGCTTGTTTTAATTCAATATCTGCTGCCATCATACTTGGGGAAAAAGAAGCAAAATTGTTTGAAATAAGGGCAGAAATCTATGAGAATAGGAATCAAAAAATAAGTGCATGTGAAGACTGGCAGCTAGCAGCTAAACTTGGATCTACAAAAGGTGCCATCAATGCCAGAAGAAACTGTGGAGCTAAAACTGAGATGCCGCAAGAACCGAAGCATTCTGATGATTCTCCTATCACTGAAGGCAA
>JAYUTD010000174.1:0-13397 GCA_043755305.1 Saprospiraceae bacterium | reverse complement strand
AACTTTCTTATTCAAGCTTGTAAAGCCGGTGACCCGGGACAAATTGCGGCTGCATCATCTATACTTAAGCAACCTCAAATTGCTGCCAAGGAGTTTGTCCATGATTCTACATGGTTTGAGCTTACTAAATCAAAATTGAAATTACCAAAAGACATTGAGGCTTACAATGAATTGCTTGAAGCACATGCTTTAATGACAGATACCGCTTTTGTAAAATATAAGACACCGTACAATCACCCAATTAATTTTGCTACGCTTGAAGCCAACGGCGACTCTATCAAGGTTGTAATGAAGACTACTAAAGGCAACATAACATTAATGTTGTTTACAGAAAAAGCACCGGGTTCTGTAGCCAATTTTGTTGATTTGTGCAAAAGTGACTTTTATGACAACAAGGTGTTCCATCGGGTAGTGCCCAACTTTGTAATCCAGGCCGGGTGTCCCAGAGGGGATGGTTATGGATCCTTGGATTACACTATAAGATCTGAGTTAGGACAAAATTACTTTTCGTCAGGGGGTCTTATAGGCATGGCACACTCAGGCAACAATACAGAAGCCACCCAATTTTTTATCACTCATTCTCCTACTCCGCACCTCAATGGTGAATACACCATATTTGGCAAAGTTATAGAAGGGATGGATGTGGTAAACAACATACAAGTAGGAGACAAGATTATAGATACTATAATATTGAAATGATAGGATTGTGCATGCAGTCTAATATTAAATAAAAAAATTTTATTTCAAAAAATAAATTAAAAATGAAATTAACACCACTTACTGATAAGCATATTGCTTTAGGAGCCAAAATGGCTGAATTTGCCGGATACAATATGCCTATTTCATATTCAGGAATTATTGATGAACACAATGCAGTCAGAAAATCTGTAGGTGTATTTGATGTGTCCCATATGGGTGAATTCATAGTAAAAGGGAAACAAGCTTTGGATTTGGTAATGGCCATAGGAAGCAATGATGCGTCAAAACTAAGCCCCGGAAATGCACAATATTCATGCTTACCAAATGACAATGGTGGTATAATTGACGATATGCTTGTCTATAGATTGTTTGAGGATCAGTGCAACGAAGGAGAACAAGCCTTCATGCTTGTGGTTAATGCTAGCAACATAGAGAAAGATTGGAATTGGATCACAGGGAAAAATACATTCGACACCAGACTTATCGACATATCTGACGAAACGGGCTTGATCGCCGTGCAAGGCCCGATGGCCATCATGGCACTGCAAAAGCTAACGGATGCTGATTTGTCTTCGATTAAATACTATGATTTTATCAAAGGATCGATTGCAGGATTTGATAATGTAATAATATCGGCGACAGGTTATACTGGAAGCGGAGGATTTGAATTGTATTGTCATAAAGACCACGCTGCTGCATTGTGGGATGCTATCTTTGAAGCAGGCAAAGAATATAATATTATGCCATGTGGATTAGGTGCCAGAGATACATTAAGGTTAGAAATGGGCTTCTGTTTGTATGGCAATGACATTGACGATAGCACGAGCCCATTAGAAGCTGGATTGGGTTGGATTACAAAACTCAATAGAGAAGGCGATTTTTCTTCTAAGGCAATTTTTAAACAGCAGAAAACTGATGGACTTGAAAAGCAGCTTTGTGCCTTTACTATGGCGGAAAGAAGAGTGCCAAGGCATGGGTATGAGGTATGCGATAGCAATGGCGTAAAGATTGGCGAGGTTACTTCCGGCACGCAAAGCCCTACATTGGATACACCCATTGGCTTAGCGTACTTAGATACAGGCAATACAAAAATTGGGACCAAAATCAATGTCAAAATTGGCGGTAAAATGCTTGAAGCGGAGGTTGTAAAGTTGCCATTTGTAGCCATTAATTAAAAACTACTTTAAATAGAAAAGCGCATATTTAACGAAAGGCTTGTTTACACACAAATAAATTTAAAGGCAAATGGCTCAATGGCTCAATGCTACAATTTCACATATAGAAGATGAAACTCAATTTGTAAGGAAGTTTTTCCTTACTATACAAGATGTAGAAAAATTTGCATTTTTGCCTGGTCAATTCATTACTATTGACTTACCTATAGGTGAAAAGAGACAGCAGCGATGGAGAAGCTATTCTATAGCCAATGCGCCAAATGAAAATAATGTTGTTGAGTTATGTATTGTAAGAAAGTATGATGGTGCAGGTACGGCATATTTATTTCAGGAGTTAGGCGTTGGAAGTGTACTTAAATTTAAAGGCCCTGACGGTGCTTTTGTCTTGCCTAAAAGTATTGCCGAAAAAAGAGTGGTCATGGTGTGTACCGGAACAGGCATTGCCCCTTTCAGGTCATTTATACAATATGTTGACAATAATGCGCTGGCTTTTAGAGAAATGCATTTGATTTTTGGAGCCAGGTACAAAACCGATATTTTATATAAAAAGGAAATGGAATCCATGGCAGAAAAGTACTGTAATTTTCATTTTGATATAGCGCTATCAAGGGAAGAAAATTGGTCTGGATACAAAGGTTATGTACATGATATATACAAACAAATTTATACAAACAACATTGAGGACACCTTGTTTTATTTGTGTGGGTGGACTTCAATGGTAGATGAAGCGGTAGCCAATCTTATGGTAGGAATGGGCTGTGACAAAAGCCAGTTGGTGTATGAGTTGTATGGGTAGCTATATGGGTTATTAATTTAAATGATATAAAATGAAAAGGAATATTAATATTGTAATAAGTGTGGTATTTGTTCTCTTTGCATTGGTTCAATACAATGACCCTGACTGGTACATATGGATTCCAGCATACCTTATTCCAGCTTATTTTTTTTACAAACCAGATACAGCAAAAAAAGCAGCGCTAGTCTATTTACCTATAATAGGATTTAGCCTATGGGCGGCTTCGTACGTACCGGCTTTTATTGATTGGATAAAGCATGGTACACCGACGATCACAGGTACAATGAAAGTTGAAAATCCTGAAATAGAGTTGATTCGAGAATTTTTTGGACTTGTATTGTGTATTTTAGGATTGATTTTTGTAAAAAGGCAAAACAATTAAGACAGCGGTGACAATTTCTGCCTATGACAAATCAATGCAGGAGGGTATAAAAAACTTAATCCTTACAATACAAAGGATTGAATTTGGAATAAACATTGATATCGAAGGGCAACCTGATTTACTCAATATAGAAAATTTTTACCAAGTCAATAAGGGCAATTTTTGGGTATGTAAAATGGATGGCCAACTGGTGGGTACGATTGCATTACTAGACATTGGTCACAAACAAGCAGCGCTTCGAAAAATGTTTGTTCATAAAGACTACCGTGGCAAAGCACAAGGGGTGAGTAAATTATTACTTGAAACACTTTTACAATGGGCGGAAGAAAAAAATATAAAAGAAATATATTTAGGAACAACTGAAGATTTTTTGGCGGCCCACAGGTTCTATGAAAAAAATGGTTTTGAAAAAATAGATATAAATCAATTGCCTGTAGCTTTTCCCATAATGAAAGTGGATTCGGTTTTTTACAAAAAAGAGAGGTAAGTGTGTTGGTGGAAAGAGTGGTACATGGCAGTATTTCGCAAAACAATAAAATGTAAATATTCGGAATATTATTTTGTATTATTAAAAGCGTATCCAATAAATGACCATAATATATACATTATACAAAATAATATTATATTGGTAAGGTGGGTAACACCTATTACTTTTCACCGCCGGAATGATATTTTTCCACATAAGTTAATTTGCTAAAGTCTACTCACCTACTGACTTGATCAGAAAATATCCATCTTCACCTGTTATTTGATAAAAAGGCATTAATATCATACCATCTGCCTGACAATACACCGGTCCATGTGCATCATTGGCCAGGTGCTCTCCCTTTACCACTTTATCAAAGCTATTGTAGCCAGGATTCATAGCGAAGACAGTAGAATCTACAATGCTGTATTTACCTATGAGCTCATTGACCTTGGGTAAGTCTTTGGAAAAATTGATAAGAATTTCATCATGCCGATTTTCTACATCATGGGCATTTACGCAACCAATGGTTCGCAAACAATTAATGACTGCCGCAATAGCCCTGTACACCGACATTGGATCTTCATGCTGACCAGACTCAAAAGCTATAGCTGTGGTATTAATACCCATATTGGCACCGTGAAAAAAGTGGATAGATGAACCCTGGACACCTCTCAACATGCCCTTAATAACCGGAGCATGCAACTCTATAGCCATGCGTTCACTTATAGGGTCGTCTGTAATGAGAGAAAAAATGCCGCCGTGGGCTGAAGTGGTATGCAAGTCTAAGACAATGATATGATCAGGAGATGAGACATAGATTTCTTCTCTTATACATTCTATGATTTCATATATCTGATTTTGTTCAGATGTTCTCAAGGGAGCTGGAATATTAAGCAATGATTTATATGCTTCATAAGACCAGGATCTATTGAGGTCCTTATTGATGAAACGCTTAGAAGCAATGAATGCATCAAGATTTCCTATTAAACCTAGTATACTACCCCTGAATACAAAGCCAGGATTCTTTATTACTTCATTATCCAACATTTGAAATACGGTCTCCAAGGCGAGAACCCCTGCCGGTTCATTGCCATGCATGGCACCTATGACAACCAACAGTGGGCCTTTGATGCCTTGACTGTACTGACCTAAAACCCTATTGGGTAGCAAGGTTTTTATTTTTTGAAAGTGATGGCTATCACTCTGTTTTTGCCATTCACAACTTGTGAAAATTGAATTTTTTGTTCATTGGCTTTGTCTGAAATTCTTGTCCATTTAATTTCAGAGGCAGTGCCTGGATTTAAGGTAAGTAGGGCAGAAGTAGCGGTGTAAATAAAATCTCCCTTTAATGAATATTCATTAACATCTACTCTATACTTTATGTCCAGATTTCCTGTTTTGTCTGCCGCTACAAAAACAAGTGAACCGCTTCCAGTAGAGGCTACTCCATCAACTACTACTGCACTTACTGTATACGCACCTATAAGGTTGGCATTTGGGTCATTAGTTTCATCTTTTGAACAAGATTGTAGTATGACAAAAGATAATAGCACAAAAGAAAATAAAATTTTTGTTGTCTTCATTTGAATTTTTTTATGTTTTAATTACAAAATATATAAGTTAAACTTAGGCTAAATATTTTCCCACAATTGGCATTCTTCTACCGACACCAAATGCTTTGGGGCTTACCCTCAGTACCGGTGCAGTCTGATGTCTTTTGAATTCACTGGTATTGACCAGTTTCAAAACCCTTGCTACTGTAGCCGCATCATATCCTTTAGCTACAATATCTTGCGGATCGGTCCGCTTCTCTATGTATTCATACAAGATGGGATCGAGTACATCATACTCAGGCAAGCTATCGCTGTCTTTTTGATTGGGCCTCAGTTCGGCAGATGGAGGTTTATTAATGGTATTGTGAGGTATCACTTCATTGTCTTTGTTGATGTAAGCAGCGAGTTTGTAAATCTCTGTCTTATAGATATCGCCCAATACGGACAATCCGCCACATAAGTCACCATACAAGGTACCATAGCCCACGGCCATTTCACTTTTATTGGTCGTATTCAATAAGATATTGCCAAACTTGTTGGACACAGCCATATTGAGTGTACCCCGAATCCTGGCTTGTATGTTTTCTTCAGTGACATTAAATGGCAGATCACCAAACAGCGGACCCAACTTTTCCATAAAAGCTTCGTATACTTCTTTGATGGCTATGATGTCGTATTGGATGCCAAGCGTCTCTGCCAATACCTTAGCATCATCTACGCTGTGCGAAGAAGAATATTGTGAAGGCATCAGTAGTACCCTTACGTTTTCCTTGCCCAGGGCTCGCACGGCCAGTACAGCAGTGATGGCAGAATCTATGCCTCCGGAAAGTCCAAGAACAGCTTGCTTTAAACCTAGTTTTTTAAAATAATCTTTGATGCCCATCACTACCGCATCATGAATAAGTGCAAATTTTTCTTTAGGTTGGGTATTGCTAATGTTGCCAGAAATAACATCTTCTAAATCATAGTGTCTGATGCATTCTTTAAAGTAGGGCATCTCATCATAGATGTTGCCGTTGGGCGATGCTACGATACTGCCGCCATCAAAGATCAATTCAGTCTGGGCACCTACATGGTTGATGTAAAACATCGGTATTTTGTAGCGCTCCATATTGTCCCGCATCAACTGTAGTCTTGTAGCAGCATGATTATAATTAAATGGTGATGCCGATACATTGATGATAAAGTCAGGATTGAATGGCATCATTCTGTCAGCCGGTATAATAGTATAGAGAGGATCATTGGTACCTACGTCCCAGATATCTTCGCAGACGGTAAGGGCTATGGTTTTACCTTTGTATGTCACTACGCCCCATTCTTTGGCTGGTTCAAAATAGCGGTATTCATCAAACACATCATAGGTAGGCAATAGTGTTTTATTTTGTATATATTTTACCTCGCCTTCTGCAAGAAACAGTACTGAGTTGAATAAATTTTTACCCTCAGGGTTTGGATTTTTAGTAGGGCTTCCGGCCACAATGGCAATGTCGTGGGTCAAGGCACAAAGTTCCGTAACAGAAGCATCTGCCAGCCTAATAAAATCGTCAAACTCCAAAAAATCTCTGGGAGGGTATCCGCAAGTAGCCAATTCCCCAAAACAAATAATGTCAGCGCCTTCTTCTTTTGCTATTGCTATAGCACCCTTCATTTTAGCTAAATTTCCTTCGAAATTGCCAATATGATAGTTGATTTGCGCTATGGATATTTTCATATGTGCTAGATCTTAAATTTTATGGCTGGTAATATTATACACCGTAAAAGTACAAAAAATATGTTAAGATCAGTATTGAAACCCAACTAAATTAGAGGGTCTAATGCTTGCATCAAACCCTTCTTTTTTGAAGGTCCTTCAAGGCCGCCACCAGATTGGGGAATTTAAAATTATACTTGTGTTCAATGAGCTTTGCCGGTACTACATTATTACTGTTTAATACTACAGCTGACATTTCTCCGAGGGCAAGTTTTATGGCAAAAATTGGTACCGGCAAGACCAATTTTGGGAAGTCTTTAGATTTGCCTACCAAATGCATAAATTTTTTATTTGTCATAGCATTCGGAGCTACAGCATTAACGACATCTTTGTATGCCGGGTCAGCAATAGCGGTACCTATGATTCCAACTATATCATCTATATGTATCCAGGAATAGTACATGCTGCCACTTCCAAAATAATTGAGCACTCCAAGTGGTGCCGTCATCCATAGCTTGGGCAAGGCGCCACCCCGTGTAGTGAGTACAATGCCGATCCGAAGGATAAGCAGGCGATCTACCAGCGGCAACATTTCTGTCGATGCTGCTTCCCACTGCCTGCAACAGTCCACCATAAAGCCATGTCCTGGAGCTGAATTTTCTGTTAACAATTCATCACCTCTGTCACCGTATATGCCGATGGCAGATGCTCCGATGTAAAGTTTTGGCCGCAGGTGGTATTGCCTCAGTGTACGTGCTATAAATGCAGCCGGCTTTACCCTGCTATCGACCAAAACTTTTTTGCGTGACGCTGTCCACCGCTTGTCTGCGATGCCTTCGCCGGCAAGGTTGATGATGATGTCAGCCGTGAGTGCAGCATGGTCGATTTCTTCTTTGTCGGGATTCCAGGTGTAATACTTTATATTGCCATTGGCCGGTATTGGTTTTCTGGACAAGATGCGTATTTCATAACTGTCTTTTAGTAATGCTGCGATGTGACTGCCTAGTAGTCCGCTACCGCCGATGATGAGGATGGATTGCATAATATTAAATTATATAATAATGAAACAAAGGAAAATAGATAGAGTTGTAAGTGGCTGAATTATATTTTATTGAAAGAAGTTAAAAACTATTTTTTTTATTTCACTCCATTAAAGAAAAGTGAAAAGCAATTTTAAATTAGTAAGATGTTTTTCATGTACAAGTCTTTTGATTGTGCTTTAAGGAACCTATTTAAAGTCGAAAAAAAAACTTGCACTCCACACATGATAAATGCAATAGTACCATAGGATATTAATTAACATAGCTTATTTAGTAGATATTTTAGCTTATTCAATAAGTATCAAAGCGCTTTAATAACTATAAAAAACAACAAATCCAATTCATTTATAGGTATTTATAAGAAAACAAACAGTTGGAGATACATTTTGGATAAATCTTAGCAATACTTTGATTTTTACTATTCAATATTGCTCCATACCAGCTTTTAAATGTAAGAAATCTTACATAATATGGTATTTTCTGGATAGAATTAAGTGTAAAGAAGTGTACAAATGGTCATTAACATAATTATTTTAAAAAAAAGCGAAAGAACTATACATATTATTAAAATATTTAATATATTTGTGCGTAATTTATACCTTTAAGCTTCAATTAGAAGCATCGAGAATCATAATAGTTACCCACAACAATGTATTAATATATTGTAAAACAAACTATTAGATTGAACTATACACAAAAACATACACTTTACTTTTTCATTACAATAATCAAAGCAAACTTAGGTCTTACTTTGTATTTCTATAGTCAAATATCGGAAACAACAGTGAGGTTATTTACACAAAATGAGTTATTACCCAAAAATTCTTTGAAAAAAATTGGATTGTAAATTATCTCATCAAACAACATAATAATTTTTCAAAATGAAAGCAAAAATTCTACTTATTCTAGGTCTAATGTGCAGCTTCTTTATGATGGAGAAGGTACATGCCCAGTATGGTATCGATGGGGTTAGTTATAAGTTGAAATACAATACCGACTCATGTTGGTATGATGTATACCTTGTAATTAATGCCGGTAGTGCCAATTCTATTCCTGAAAGAATTCAGTTCAACTCCCAGCTTTCGCTGGTGGTACCAGCTGGAACCACTGTCACTATTCCCAAGGGTTATATGCCTTTGATTAATAACAGTGTACCTACGACAGGGACATATGCCCCAAATTATTGGTCATTGTCATCTGCCATTTATGCGCCATCAATAGCTCCGAGCAAGGACTTTAGGGCCATAACACCAAACCTAAGCGCAGGTACGGCTTATTATAACACCCTTGCTCAAGGTGATGAAGTGAAGCTTTTTAGCATCAGAACTACACCATTGGTCAATTGTTCACAAGACATAAGATTGTACATCAATGGTTCAGATCCTACATCGAGTGACCCAGGAATGGGTGGTAGTGATTTCTCCAACGAATTCACCATTCAAGCAGCAGCCAATCAGGTATATGACAATAATGCAGCGCAAGTATATCCACCGGTACCATACATTGATCCCGATCCGGTCATAGGTTGTGGCAATGGTATAGAGATAGACATCACAACAGCTTCATCAGGATGCCAGACTCCATTGACTTATGCATGGACTGGACCTAATAGCTATACTTCTACTTCAGAAGATGTAATGATAAGCTCAGCTACAACTTCTGATGAGGGCACATTTAAAGTTGTCATTACGGATGCCCTGGGTTGTAAAGACTCTTTATCCATAGATGCTTATACAAAGCCTCAAGCGGGTATTGACCGGACTGTGTGTGCTGGCAATTCAGTTTCAGTATCTGGTACATCACCTACTACAGGTACATGGTCAGCGCTGCCTACCAACCCTCCGGGATGGACAATTAATCCTGGTGTTAGCGGCAATGCGTCAATCGCATTTAGCAACACAGCATCTGGTACATACAATTTTAAATACGCTACACCTTTATGTAGTGATACAATGAGAATCACAGTTAACCCTAAGCCAACTGTTGGTTTAGGCGCACCTGCTATTTGTGCCAATTTGACTACCACACTTACAAGCAATCAGGTAGGTACATGGGTATCTAATATGACAAGTATTGCTACAGTATCTGGTAATGTGGTTACAGGTGTGTCCTCCGGACTTGCTACATTTACTTTTACCAATACAGCCACAGGTTGTCAAAGTACAACTTCAAATCTAACCGTCAATCCTGAACCTACAGTAACCATGAGCACAGACTCTATATGTATAGGTAGTGTTTCAAATTTGACACCTACAGCAGGGGGAACCTGGACTAGCACGTCGCCTTCAGTGGCTACTGTGACCAATCTTGGTGTAGCTACTGGTGTAGCTGCAGGTACTACAAAATTGGTTTACAGAGAATCTTTAAGTCCAAATTGTGTTTCTGACACATTGGTACTCACTGTATTGGCTAAGCCAACTACAACGCTTACCGGATCTGACCCTATATGTATAGGCGGCACCACTACATTTACACCATCTACTGGTGGTACATGGAATGCCACTGATGCCACTATAGCAACAATAACAAACGGAGGTCTGGTAACAGGGGTATTGGCAGGTTCTACAACTTTTGTATTTACCCAAAGTGGTACAGGTTGTGTATCCAATCCTTCTACAGCTATTACCGTACAATCTAAGCCTACAGTAGGTGGAGTGCCTGCTACACCTAGATGTATAGGTACAACCATAACTTTGACTTCGTCACCTTCAGGCGGTACTTGGGTAAGTAACAATCTATCAGTGGCAACCGTTGTAGCAGCTACAGGTGTAGTAACTACAGTGGCTTCAGGTACTGTAAACTTTACGTATACTACTGGCACAGGATGTTCTAATACCACATCTAACTTAGTAGTATCACCAAGGCCTACTGTAAGCTCAGCATTATCTACCATTTGCGTAGGTAGTTCTACTACTATATCACCAAATCCATCTTTGGGAACAGGTACATGGGCAAACTTAACACCTACTAGGATAAGCAGATCTGGTGCTACAGTGACTGGTCTTTCAGCTGGTCAAGGTAGATTGTTATTTACTGAAACAGCTACTACGTGTGTATCTGATACATTAAAAATAACGGTCAATCCTAGACCTACAATCACACTCACGGGCAATGACTCTATATGTGTGGGTTCTACGACTACATTTACTCCAACATCTGGTGGTGCATGGGCTACAGCCAATGGATCAATAGCAACCATAAGCGTAGCAGGTATAGTGACAGGTGTGGCTCCAGGATTTACCTTCTTTACATTTACAAATTCAACTACTGGTTGTATATCTGATCCATCCTCTCCGATCACCGTGGTACCTACTCCTACAGTAAGTATTACAGGATTGAATAGCATATGTATTGGAAGTACTACTACATTGAGTCCTACTTCAGGCGGTACTTGGGCAAGCAGCAATAATGCAGTTGCTACAGTAACAAATGGTGGTTTAGTGACAGGTGTGGCTCCGGGATTTGCAACATTTGTATTTACAGATGCATCTTTAGGATGTCCTTCACCGGCAACACTCCCGGTAACAGTTAATACAAAACCAATTGCTACCATTGTGGATAATACTTTATGTGTCAATCAGACTACATCAGTAAGTCCAAGTTCAGGTGGAGCATGGTTGAGTAGCAATGATGCAGTAGCTACAGTAACCAACGCAGGTGTGGTGACAGCGGTAGCTGCTGGAAGTGTAAACTTTACGTACACAGCTACAGGCTCCAATTGTCCATCTGATCCGGTTTCAGCTACAGTATCACCAAAACCTACTACAACTTTTACAGGTGCTACTACATTGTGTATAGGTGGTACATCAACTTTGACTGGATCTCCTTCAGGAGGTACTTGGATAAGCAACAATACTTCAGTGGCCACGATAGTATCTTTAACAGGAATAATTACGGCAGTAGCCCAAGGAACAGCAACATTCTCCTATACAAATACAGACGGTTGTGTTTCTGATAATACTTCAGGACTTACAGTAGAAGCGCCACCTACATTGACACACCCTACACCATTCAGATTGTGTATAGGCGGTACATTGACAGTAAATGCCAATACTACAGGTACATGGACAAGTAGCGCTCCATCAGTAGCTACTGTGCATCCTACTACAGGATTGGTAACTGCCATATCAGCAGGAACAGCATCATTCTCATTTGTAAGTACTACAGGTTGTCCTAATTCAATTCCTACATTGTTAACAGTTAATGCTAAGCCGATAATTACTCCGCCGGCAGTAGCGACTATATGTGTAGGCAAAACAGCAGCATATGCTCCTACTACAGGAGGTTCTTGGGTATCAAGTGCTCCTTTAATTGCTTCAATAAGCAACTCAGGTCTGGCTACTGGTGTTTCTCCAGGTACAGCTACATTCACATTCACTCAGACAAGCACTGGATGTCCTTCTGATGCGAGTGGTCCACTTACAGTAAGTGCAGGCCCTACTATCGGAGCTCCAGCAGCAGCACAAATATGTATAGGTGGTACAACTACAATAGCTCCAAGTCCGGTAGTTGCTGGTACATGGGCAAGTAGTGATGCTACAGTCGCAACAATTACCAATGCAGGGTTGATCACTGGTATCAAAGCAGGATTGGCAACATTTACATTTACGGATGCATTTGGATGTAAGTCTCAAGCATCATCCGCTGTAGTTGTTGTACCTAAGCCTACAGTTACATTGGCTGGTCCGTCCAATATATGTATAACTGGAACAACTACTTTTACGGCAAATACAACGGGTACATGGACATCACTTAATCCTTCAGTAGCTACTATCGGCTTAAATACTGGTATAGTAACTGGAGTAAGTGCAGGTACAGCTACCTTCCAATTCACTAGTACACTTGGTTGTACGGCTGATGTAACAGGTCCTATTACAGTAGGTGCGGCTCCAGTGGTAGGAATCACAGGTGACACTATCTTATGTATAGGCAACAAATCACAATTGTCACCAGCTACTGGTGGCACTTGGACAAGTAACAATCCAAAAGTTGCAAGTGTAGACAATGACGGTGTGGTAACATCTATCGCTCCGGGTTTCGCAACATTTACATTTACAGAAAGTGGTGGTGGTTGTTCTTCAGCAGCAGCTACAGATACTATTGATGTAGTAAGTTGTATAGACCCCGACTTCAATGTTACTTATGTAAATGTACCAGTACCAGGCAATGTTAAAACAAATGATACTACACCTACAGGTACTACTTATGGTCCATCTCCAACATTGACCAGCAGTCCTTCAGGAAGTACACCTACAATAACAGTAAATACTGACGGAACATATACTTTCACTGGAAATGTAGTAGGTATATACACTTACTTAGTGCCGGTGTGCATTCCTCCTAAAGTTACTGGTTGTGATCTTTCATTATTGACAATAACAGTATTGGATAATTTAAGTCCAACTAAGAAACCAGTGGCAAATGTTGATTTTGCAACAACGAGTATAAATGTGGCAGTTACCTTAAATACAATGGCCAATGACCGTTGTGTAGTGACTACAGATTGTACCTTAGATCCAGCTTCAGTAGCTGTGATAGACAATCCAAACAATGGTACATTTACCATCAATGGCACTACAGGTGACATAACGTA
>JAYUTD010000173.1:0-2075 GCA_043755305.1 Saprospiraceae bacterium | reverse complement strand
TATGGGCTGCCTCTTTTTTTATTTGAGAAGTTTATGGTTGTTTTTATGTCTATGAAGATCCCGATTTGTTTTTTTTTCAATATTCTCTTCTATTGCTTTTTGCAGGTCAATACCAGTTTGATTTGCCAAACAAACAAGCACCCACAAAACATCTGCCATTTCATCACCAAGCATTTTTTTTTGCTCTTCTTCGCTTACTTCATTTTTAAAGGATTGTTCTCCATAGATTCTTGACATTAATTTAGCCACTTCACCTACCTCTTCAGCAAGTAGCGCCGTATTTGTTAATTCATTGAAATACCTTACACCAATTGTTTTTATCCAGAGGTCAATTTGAGATTGAAGTTCATTAAGTGTCATTACTCTTTATTTTTTGAATCAATAATTATTGTAACCGGGCCATCATTTAACAATGAAATTTTCATGTCAGCACCAAATAAACCTGTCGCTACTTTATGCTTAAAGATCTTTTTTATTTCACCGATAAATTGGTTGTATAAAGGAATGGCTATATCCGGTTTGGCCGATTGTAAAAATGAAGGCCTGTTTCCTTTCTTCGTACTTGCATAAAGGGTAAATTGGCTTACAAGCATAATCTCTCCTCCGACATCTTCTAAACTTAAGTTCATTTTGCCATCAGCATCTCCAAAAACCCGCAAATTGACAATTTTAGGAACCAGCCATAAAATATCTTCAAGGGTGTCATTGTTTTCAATTCCCAGCAATACAAGGAAACCGTTATTTATAGCACTGTATATTTGATCGTCAATAGTCAAAGATGCATTGGTTACACGCTGTATAATTGCCCTCACATTAAAGACTACTTGGGACTATATGTTACTCTATAGATACAATTGGCATAGTCATCTGAAATAAGCAATGAGCCATCTTTCATCACTTCAAGATCTACTGGCCTTCCCCAAACATCTTTTTTATTTTTACTTAACCATCCGGAAATAAAGGTTTTTTGCTCAATCAACTGTCCATTTGCATCAACCCTTACCAAATCAATATCATAACCTATTTTTTCTTTTCGATTCCAAGACCCGTGCTTTGCTACAAAAAAAACATCATTGTACATGGCTGGAAATGCTGCATTTCTATAAAATTCGATACCTAATGGAGCGGTATGAGGACCCATTTTAGCTACAGGCTTGACAAAATCGCCACATCTTTTATTTTTTCCAAACTCTGGATCTAAAATGTCGCCCTGATGACAGTAAGGAAACCCAAAATGTTGCTTGGTTTTAGTTACTGTGTTCAATTCGCAATTAGGCACATCATCCCCTAGCATATCACGACCATTGTCTGTAAACCACAGCTGTTTTGTATCAGGATGCCAGGTGAATCCGACAGAATTTCTCACACCATCGGCAACGATTTCCAGACCAGTACCATCGGCGTTCATTCTGGTAATGGTATTGAATATGGTGTCTTTGTCATCGCATATATTGCAAGGAGCGCCTACGGGCACGTAGAGTTTTCCGTCTGGTCCAAAAGCTATGTATTTCCATCCATGATGTTCTATGTTTGGAAATTTATCATATACTACTATGGGTTTTCCGGGATTAGCTAGCTTTGACTCAATATCCTCGATTTTGAGTATTCTATTGACTTCAGCGATGTAAAGATCACCATCTTTGAAAGTCACACCATTCGGCATATGCCCACCTGAATAAACAATATATATTTTTTCAGCGTACATATCACCATCTTCATCCCTCAATGCATACACTTTGTCTTTGTCTCTGTTTCCGACAAAAAGTGTATTATTGGGTGTCAAACAGATGGAGCGTGCATTCTCAACGTCTTTGGCATAAACACTTATTGTAAAGCCTGCTGGCAAGATGAGACTGTCTAAAGATAAGCCAGACGAATCGATGTTGCTGTTGAATGCTTTGATCGGTGGATTTAAGGAAAATTTTTGTTTTATAAAATAAGCGATTCCACCCAATAAGACTAAGATGAGAAGAAGGTATGCGAGTTTTTTCATTTTCAAATATTGTATTAACTGATATAAGTTGATTTTTTGAACTACTTGATCTTTTTAGTCAAGGTGAGCTTTGACCGCTTCT
>JAYUTD010000172.1:0-5227 GCA_043755305.1 Saprospiraceae bacterium | reverse complement strand
GATTATATTTGGTATCCACTAAAATCAAGAAACAAATGAAGGTTAGTCAAATATTGGATTCCAAAGGTCATGACGTATATTCTGTAACTTCAGATTTTACGGTATATGATGCACTTAAAGTAATGGGCGAAAAAAACATTGGTGCTTTGCCAATTATAGAAAATGGCGAGTTGAAGGGTATCTTTTCAGAAAGAGATTATGCTAGAAAGATCGTCTTGCATAACAAATCTTCAAGAGATACGCTTGTAAAAGACATTATGACAGCCGACGTTATCACAGTTAATTCCAATGATACTATAGACCATTGTATGGAGCTTATGAGCAATCGACGCATAAGGCATCTTCCCGTAGTCGATAATGGAAAAGTAGCAGGGCTTTTGTCTATCAGCGATCTTGTAAAAGTAATCATTGAAAGACAAAAGGAAACCATAGAGCATTTGCAAAGCTACATTGCTTCATAAAATGGCATTTGCTTTATATTATTGAATTCAATGCTATCTTAGAAATTTAACAAATTTTGTAGTATTTCATTTGAATTTTAATTATAATTTTAAGCTATTTGGAGTATACATAAAGTATATTTTTAAGAAGGCTTATGCATAAAATTCAATGCATTATCAAAATCAGCAATTAGATCGTCTATATGCTCGATTCCTAGAGAAATCCTTAAAAGATTGTCAGGTGTAACAGAATCATGGCTCTCTACTGACTTTCGGTGTTCAATCAAACTCTCTACTCCGCCTAAGCTGGTAGCATGTGTAAATAATTTTAAGTTATGGCAAATAGACAGCGCTTCTGCCCGGCCACCTTTTACCAAAATAGACATCATGCCGCTGAAACCTCCATTCATTTGTTGCAGTGCGACTTTATGCTGGGGATGAGATTCCAAACCAGGATATAGCACTTGCTCAATCTCCAGGCGAGTTTCAAGGTGCTTAGCCAATTTCATTGCATTAGCGCTATGGATTGGCATCCTAGCTGCAAATGTTGATAAACTTCTACACAATAACCAGCAATCAAAGGGAGAAGGCACAGAACCACTGAATTTTTGATGTGATTTAATAAAATCATATTTTTCATTCTTATTTTTAAATACCAACGCACCACCGAGTATATCGCTGTGGCCACCTAAATATTTGGTCGTTGAATGCAAGACAATGTCAACTCCTAGAGTACAAGGTTGTGTGTAGTATGGAGTGGCCCATGTATTGTCGGCCACAATAAAACACTTGTGCACTCTTGCTATTTCGACTATAGCTGCAATGTCTGTAACTTTTATGAGAGGATTTGAAGGTGTCTCTATCCAAATAAGTTTTGTATTTGATTGAATGGCGTCTGTAACCGCTTGCAAATCACACATGTCTACCAATGAAAAAGTAAGACCAAAATCTACAAATAGTGTATCAAGTATTCGTCGGATAGCAAAGTAGGTATCATCAGGTAGTACCACATGGTCACCAGATTTTAAACTTTGAAATACTGCCACCGATGCTGCAAGTCCTGATGCAAATGCAAGACATACTTCTCCTTGTTCCATTTTCGCAAGCTTAGCTTCAAGTGCATGCCTATTGGGGTTGTCATACCTCGAGTATATGTAGCCGTTAGGAAAACTGACTTCATCCTCTCCGCGTTCAAACGTAGTGGAAAGGATAATGGGTGACATCACTGCCCCACTCTCATGCCTAATATTGTCTTCATGAATTATCTTGGTAGAAAGTTTCATCATCCTTTGATTTATTATCCACAAAAATAAACTTAATTAATGAACAATCCATGAAATAATCAATGATGTCACAATATTTGAAATGCAATAATAGAAACAAATAAAATAATGGCTTAGCTTATATTTTGATTTTTACATATCAGGGTTCTATTTGAGAAATAGAATTAGTATAAAGTCAAAAATACTTTGCGCTATTCTGCCCCATATCCATAAAGTGCGTCGCTCAATTGCACTTGTTATTTCCCATGAATGGAAGGGTATGAATTCCTTCTCTACAGCTTTAAATATAAAGTTCATTTTCAGTAGTATGTAAAAAAATATACATGTCATATTTTTAATCTCTTAAAAATAATAAGTGAAAATAATTTACATTTTTGTGTACAAAATCTTTTTGTCGGTATTCACTTGAGTAAAAAGCATCTTATCGCCTTCTATATAGTAGCTACCAAGTTCAATGGTCAATTTCTGCCCTTTATCAACAATATAAGTTATGACTTTTCCATTTGAGGTATAATACCACAAATTAGGAATCACTTGTCCCGCACTCTGACCACCGGCAGTACCTGAGTAATTTGATCCACTCATTGAAGCCTGACTCCCGTTTTCTGATATGGTGTGGTCTGAGTTAAAACGCATATAGGAATAAGTGCTGCCTGAGAAAGCCTGATCTCCGTATCCGGAATTATAATGGCTTTCTTCCCTCCACAATCCAATGATTAGCGGATCGATGGATTTGCTGGAAACCTCATTTGGGATGGACTGCGTGCCTGATAAAGCATAAATCTCTGTAGCAGGAGCAGGAGGTATAACCAAGGGTGATTTTTCAAATGTAGCACTAAATACTTTCTGTTCAGAACCTAAGTATTCAAGGTATCCATCGAGGTATAAATTGTTCCCATCAAACTGCCCCTTAAGCAAGAAAGTGATTCCAAGCGCATCATTTACCGCTCTTCCGTTAAAATTATCATTAAGTATTGACGCCGTAAGTTCATATTTTTGCTGGCTGTCTTCCATGGTCCCGGAGATCTTTCCACCTTGATAATTTCCTGCTAATGTCACTTCATCACCCTTGACTTTTCCATAGTACAACCAATTGAATTGAGCCAGAATTGAATAAATATTAATATGATAAAATAGCAATAAAATAATTATTTTCTTCATGAAATGGCTTTTTAAGTGATAATCATGTCGAAGATAAAATTTATTTTACAATTACTTTAACAAAAGAATAAGACTTGTATCGTATGACTGGAAAAATAAATATCTATTTTTACATCAAATATTCAATCCATATATGAAACGCTTAACCACTTTTACATTTTTTACGTGCTGCTGCTTTACTATTTATGCTCAGTCTATAAGAGGCATTGTTTCTGATACAACCGGCAGTCCTTTGGTTTCTGCTGCTGTGCTTCTGCTTGAAAGAGATTCTACTTTACTGGAATATACCCAAACAGACAATGACGGAAAATTTATTTTCAAAAGGATTTCCAAAGGGAATTATCTTATCAAAACTACTTATGTAGGATACATTCCAGCCACAATCCCTCTTGTTGTTGATAAGATTGATCTGGACATGGGTACAATAAAAATGACTGAAATTTCAATTGAGTTGTATGAAGTAGTCATAAAAGCGGCAAGAGCTCCAATGAAAATAAAAGGTGACACAATAGAATATGACGCTTCAACTTTCAAAGTACCAGAAGGATCTACTCTTGAAGATTTGCTTAGGAGGCTGCCAGGGATAGAAGTTCAGCAAGATGGGTCAATCAAGGCAGATGGTCAGGATGTTACAAAACTTACTGTGGAAAGCAAGTCATTTTTTGGAGGTGACCCAAAAACTGCCACGAAAAATCTACCCGCCGATGGCGTTTCAAAAGTGCAGGTATTTGACAAAAAAACCGAAGAACAAAAAATTACCGGAGAAAAATCTTCTGTGAAAGAAAAAGAAATGAATATCACGTTAAAGGAAGAATTCAAGAAAGGTGGGTTTGGAAAAGTAATCGCCGGTGCAGGTACTGTAAATCGCTATGAGTTAAAAGGCAATTACAATCGATTTAATGACAAGCACCAATTTAGCATCATAGGTGTCGGGAACAATACCGGCCGCAATGGATTGGGCTGGGACGACTACCAGGATTTCATGGGGTCGCAATCTTTCTCTTTTGCGGATGACAACCTGGAGTATGGCTTTAGCGGCGGTAATATGAGAAATTATTCATTCGGAGGCAACAATGACGGGCTTGAAAGCAGCATCAGCAATAGTTTTTTCTCGGGTGGTAATGGCAATGGTGGATTTCCTAAAAGCAAAAATGGCGGCATCAACTACAATTACGACCACAACAAAATAAAAATTGGTGCCCGATACTTTTACAATGATAATGAAAACGAAAGAACAACCAATGAGAAGTCCACTTCATTTTTTGATGGCTACACTATTGACAAAAGTAAATTATCCTCAACAAAAAACTATTTCGATGGCCACAGAGGAGAAGTGACCTATCAACAAGAAATAGACAGTTTCAATACAATTTTGGTTACCTCCAGTATTGCCTCAGTACAATCAATTGAAAATAATAGAATTGAGGAACAGAGTTTACGCAATCGACAACGTCTTGTAAACGATGCTGATATCAGTAATGGTAAAAATTTTGATGGCAGTCTATACAATGGTTCGGTAATATACCGGAAAACATTTAAAAAGAAAGGCCGGTTTTTCGGTGCAAATGTTTCCTATCAAAATACCAATGTAAATGACAATAAAATTACAGGATCTGCTTTGTCATTTTATGGTGAATCTAGCATACTGGATAGTATCAAAGGGGTAAGCCTAAGAAATTACCACAATGCTGGTAAAGATGCCTATAAAATTAATACTACTTTTAGCGAACCCTTGTCCAAAATATTTTTCTTAAGTGTTTTTTACAATTACAGTAAAAATGTACAGAATGGCAACATAAATGTACTAAGGCCTGATGGATTTGAAATTCAAACTCAGGTAAAAGAATTGTCTAGAGACTATGTCAATGATATCTTTTACAACAGAGCAGGGACTAGTCTAAGATATGCCAAAAATGGAGTAAACATAAGCGGCGGCTTAGCCTATGTAGGCTTTGACATCAATGCCACCATCTATCAGGCAACAAATCCAAGCATACCAATATTTGTAAAAAACCCTTATAAGTTTATTGTACCAAATGGAGGAATTGGTATAGACATTGGCAAGAATGGCTATATAAGTCTCAGTTACAACAAAAATATTCAGGAACCTAATATCAATCAATTGCTGCCTATAGTTGACAATTACAATCCTTTGTACATCTTTGAAGGTAATCCTGATTTAAAACCCACCATAAGTGATGGTATTAATTTATATACATCAAGGTCCTGGCCTGCAGACGGCATTCGATTAAGTGTCTCCGGCACCTATAACAAATTCAGCACAACCATTATTTCCAATACAATTGTTGATCCAAATACGCAACTTACGTATTCAAAACCTGA
>JAYUTD010000171.1:0-2093 GCA_043755305.1 Saprospiraceae bacterium | reverse complement strand
AGCATATGCCATCGCCGTAAGCATCAAATATATTGAAAGTGTAGCACCCATTGGGAAGACACACTGGTAATGTCACTGTCGAATTTGGCACATTGTATGGGCCACCGGAATATACTATAGCATTAGAGCTATTTTTGATATTCCAGGTTGTTTCTGTTGGGTAATTGTCCAATACTAAAGAAAAAGTGCCACTATTGGAAGTACACCCGGTACTGCATGGTGGACATGTAGGCCCGCCACAATCTACTCCTGTCTCCTGACCATTCTGTATGCCATCTGTGCAAGTAGGTGTAGCTGCGCCGGGGCAAGCCTGGAGGCACGTTGCTTGCGTAACTTTACTTCTTATCACGTTGCCCGGCTGTGTGCCAAATCCATTGGAAAAATTAATGCCTGCATTGGTTAGGTGGCAATAGGACATAATGGTTCCTCCACCACTTGGTATGCCCGGATTTGCACAATTGCCTTCCGGAGCATAACAACCGTCTATGGCAGTATTGTTGCCATTCCATGCGCATGCATGAGTGTGCTGAGATCCCAATATGTGGCCGTACTCATGTGTGACCACTTCTACAGACCAGCTATATGTAGGCACTGAAGAAAAGGAACTTGCAATGCTTGAAAATCCCATCCTGAAATCGGGATTGGAATTGCATAAAGTATTCACGTAAGCAATACCACCGCTTGCTCCATAGGACAACAACATGGCTATATCGCCATTGAAGCCATTGCGGTATCCTGTAAATTGATTGAGCATGGTATTTGAAGATGACCCATTATAAGGGCTAGTAGTCGTCCAGACAAATATTTCTGAAGCTGTAGTCTTAATACTTTCTGATAAGTAAAGTGTAGCTACCTGATTGTATAGTCCTGTCACATAATTGACCGTCTGAGTACTTCCACCTTTTTGTTGGAATATATTGTAATCCACTTCAAAATACATTCTAACACAATCGGTCAGAGCACGACTGTCCATGTGATGATTCAATTCTTCTGTTGAATATGGATTGTTCTTATCTATAGCAGCGCAATCCATATTGAGTTTTTTCATTAAGTCATTGTCATTGTAAATTATGAAATCTCCGCTTTTGTCTTGCATTTTACCTATAACTTGATTGCCATTTTCTCTTTCTTCCGCAATAAAACCAGCAACATCATCGTCAAAAAAACTGATTGCCACCACTGATTTGGTTTGACCTTTGACTATGCCTCGAAAATGTCGGCCAGGATTATATTTTAATGGTTTGTCACTATCTGAAGTTTTTATTACCAAACCATCAAATGTCACCTCTACAAGTTCCAACGTTAATGAATTTCTATTGCTGGAAGGTAAAGTTAATTCTATGGCTTTAGAAGGAGTGCGCAATAATGATTTTAAAGACTTGCTGTCCAATTTTAATAATGAATATTCCTTTATTTCGCCAGGCAGATTTTGACGGCCGCTTCCATCTTTTTTAAATAGATCAAATTGTTCAAAATCTTGATTTAATTTAAAATCTTCCACTAAGTTAGATAAAGCGTTGTGCTGGCCATGTAAAAAATAGACCAATAAGCTCAGACAAAGAACAAATGTTTTTCTCATTTTTTTAATATCAGTTTTTATTAATAATTAAAGAATTAATAACTCAATGGGAAGACAATAATAAATCCAAAATGTGTGATAAAGTAATAATTAACAATCATTTGCAAAAAAATAGACGATTCTACCTACTAGCTTTTAAGGGTATTCACTTAGTTTAATTTTTGCTCTTAAAAATTATCAAATGGTTATGTATCGCAGTTAATATTAATAAGTAAACAAAAATCTTGCCAATATATTATGTTTTTATTTAATATGTAAAATTCGATTTTTGAATTGGATTGAATTCCATCCAAAGTGCTAAAAGAAGTAATCTTATTTTTTATGCAACTTCATACTCTTTTCAGTATATCTAAAAAATAAATACTGCTTGAAAACTGGAAAAGCAAATATCTTAATTATCTGTTATTCAGATATTTAAAAAATATTTTTTTTATTTAATAGACGTATTAAGGAGTTAAATCAGCTACTTACCTGGCAATACAACTAGTATATTTGTTCAAATCAAAAAGTACAA
>JAYUTD010000170.1:0-2095 GCA_043755305.1 Saprospiraceae bacterium | reverse complement strand
GTATGGTCTCATAGTTTTTTATTTGGTAATTAAAACAATGGTGTCTTGTTATCCGTCAAATGGTGATTTATATTACTATTCAAAAAGAGTTATTTTTTATTTAAAGCTCCTTTTCAAAACAAATACTGTTATCCACACCTATGTATTGTCCATAGTTGGGTATTATGATGTAACCGGCCTTAAGGTAAAGTTGGATAGCTTCCGGTTGCTTTTGCCCGGTCTCAAGTACACAGCTTTTGCAATGCATCTCCTTTGCCCATAATTCCAATTTTTCCAATACTGAACTTGCCACACCAAGGCCTCTATTTTCCGGCAACACATACATTCGTTTTACTTCCATCTTATCCTTATCTATTGGTTTGATGGCCCCACATCCTACAGCTACATTATCTATATAAGCTACAATGGCATGTTTTATTGCATCGATTTTGTTGAATTGTGCATAAAAGGCATGTTCGTCACCATCTCTTACTGCCAATTCTTTGTCAAGCGATTTCACCAAAGTGACAAAATCCGGATCATGGGAATCTGTTTTTTTTAGTTTTGTCATAATATTAAGCTGTGAATTATTATAGTTTTTAATTCCTCGGACGGTCAATATAAAACCAATGATGGGGCGAACCATCGTATTCAAATGTTTCTGCAAGCGCCAAGCCTGCTTTTTGCAGCACATGATGAGAACTGGTATTGTCTGAATCAGCTATTGCATAAATAGTAGTAAGATCCATTGACTTAAAACCATAGTTCAGCAATGCTTTAGCAGCTTCAGTGGCATAACCTTTGCCCCAGGCATGCTGCATGAATCTGTATCCGAGATCATAATAATTAGTGTGGCTGTTTACTACATCGGTAATATATTTGAGTCCTGCCCATCCAATGAATGAGTTACTTTCTTTTTCTACCACAGCCCATCTGCCAATACCATTCTCAACGTATTGGGTATGTATAAAATCTATGATGGCCGAGACTTCTGCTATCGATGACAAAGGTTTGTTGCCAAGATATCGGTGAACATTTGGATCTGAGTCCATTGCAAAAATCGCTTCATTGTCTTCACGCAGAATTTCCCTCAAAATAAGCCGTGGTGTTTCTACGAATATTTTCATTTAATGCATAAAGTTACAAAGTTAACAATAGTTTGGTTTCAACAATTTATTTTAATGTTGGCTCTTGAGAAACTTTGACCCATTTTTGAATAACAGCTGTAAGCAATTGTGCTTTTTCATTTATATCCTCAAGATCGCCAAGAGGAACAATTCTGCGACCATCCTTGTAGCTGCCTTCATATATACCTGTAGCTCCTTTGACTTTATTACCAGTTGGAAATACAAGAATGATTTTATTATGTCTCAAATTCATCTCGATCAACACCTTTTCACGATCTACATGACTAGATGGTTCGCAGGACTCTCCAATATAGAAACAAGGAAAATTCCACTCTATCTTTTCTTTTATCGAAGCGTCAGCTTTTAAGATCAATGTTCTTAACGCAGTCACCTTTTCTGCAAAAATCTCTTCAAATTGTTGGATTCGTTCGGTAACTAATATTGTGTTGGCCTGATCAAGTGTTGTGTTCATAATAATTATTGAAGCCCAAAGTTAACCAATTGATGCCACAATGCACGGCGAAATGTTACATTTCGGTACGACTTCTAGAGTAAAAACCATTCGTTTCGGATACGATGAAATGTATAAAATATAGTATTAATACCACATAAATAATTGAAAAATAGCATTATGTGTCATCGTATTAATGTATATAATTATGTGTATTTGTTTTATTTAGTGACCTTTAAAACTTACAATCTAAATCATCGCATTTTATTTGAGATTGGTTGGTATTTCTATTAATTTTGAAATTGATACTTAACCAAATAACTTTGCACACAAGCGGTAATGATTAAATACCTATCAGCTTTATTTCTGCTTACTTTTGCAATTAATGCAAATACGCAATGTAGCACTACCGTTACAGTGCCTGCAGATATTACTTTGTGTAATCCTGACGATGTAGTGCTTGATGGCCAGATTAATGGACCATACCTCAATTTTTTTTGGCAAGGCAGCAATGGATATTTCAACGCACAAGATCTTT
>JAYUTD010000169.1:0-13555 GCA_043755305.1 Saprospiraceae bacterium | reverse complement strand
TATCTGCCGGAGCAGTGACATTGGTATTTAATGTTGGTTCCTGCTGGGCATAAGCACTGATTGCAGTACTGAGGGCAAATAGAAACAGCATTTTTTTTATAAAAACTTGCAAAGGATAATATTAATTTTTATCAATGTCTCTGAGCAAATCATAGATGTCATTGAACTGTCTATCATTGGCAAAAGCTATAACGATCTTGCCCTGACCTTTGTTATTTCTGGATATATCCACCTTGGTACCAACCAATGCAGATATTTCCTTTTTAATCCTTTCCAATTCAATGCTGGTGGCATCGTTAATTTTTGGGTTGGATTTTTGGTTGACTTTGGCCGAAGGTGTCTTAGCCAGTTCTTCTAATTGCCTTACACTTAATTGGTCTGCGACTGTTTTCCTGAACATTTGTAGCTGAAGCCCTATGTCCTGCACACCGGCAAGCACTCTGGCGTGTCCCATAGAAATTTCATTGCTCTTTACAGCATTTTGAATTTCCGGTGGCAATTTGAGCAGCCTCAGGTAATTGGTCACCGTGCTTCTGTTTTTGCCTACTCTTTCTGACAATGTTTCATGGGTGAGACTGCATTCTTCGATTAATCTTTGGTAGGAAATGGCAATTTCTACAGCATTGAGATCAGTCCGCTGTATATTTTCGATCAACGCCATTTCCAGCATTTCCTGGTCGTTGGCCACTCTGACGTAAACAGGTACTTGCTTAAGCCCTGCCATCTTGGATGCCCTCATCCTTCTTTCTCCGGAGATCAATTGGTAGGTATCCCCGCCCAGACTTCTTACCGTAATAGGTTGAATAAGGCCATGAATTTTTATCGACTTTGCCAATTCCATCAATTCTTCCGCATCAAATTCTGTCCTGGGTTGAAAAGGATTTACTTCGATAGATTCAATACTTATGGTAGAAACTGAGCTGGTCAATTCCTTTACCAATTGTGTTTTTTCTTCTTTGTTGGTAGTCGTTTCTATATTGGATAACAAGGCCCTTAGCCCTTTGCCCAATTCTTTTTTCTTATTCATCTTTATCTGTAATATTGAATTCTAGATTCTTGCCATCGCCATTGTTGTGCAAAAACTCAATGGCTAAGTTCAAAAAATTTATGGCTCCTTTGCTCGTAGCATCATAAATAATAATGGGCTGACCCAATGAGGGGGATTCACCTATTTTGCTATTTCTGTGTATAATGGTTTTAAATATTCTATCGGTAATGATTTCTTTTACCTGTTCTACTACCATATTGGCCATTCTAAGTCTTTTGTCATACATTGATAGGACTATGCCTTCTATTTCCAGTGCAGGATTTAAAACTTTTCTTACTATGGAGACCGTTTCTTTTAGCTTTCCAAAGCCTTCAAGCGAGAAAAATTCACATTGCACAGGTACGATCAATGAGTCAGCGGCAGTAAGGGCGTTGACCGTAATGATGCCCAAAGAAGGCAGGCAATCAATAAATATGTAGTCGAATTCACCCTTGATTTTATCAATGAAATACTTCATTTGAAACTCGCGTTCTTTCTTGTTGACCAATTCAATTTCAGCACCTACCAAGTTGATGCTGGAAGGTAGCAAATAAAGATTGGGTGTCTCCGTTTTTAGAATTGCCAGATTGGGATCAAGGCCATCTACCAGACAGTCATAGGTATCATTTTCTATTTGATCGGATTTTATACCTACCCCGGAGGTGGCATTGCCTTGAGGATCGGCGTCTATCAAAAGAACCTTTTTATCCAATACTGCAATTGACGCCGCTAGATTGATAGCAGTGGTAGTTTTTCCTACTCCTCCTTTTTGATTGGCAATTGCAATGACTTTCCCCATAATATTAAGTTTCTTAATTTACTGTTATTTTCAACACTCTTTTTGGGATTTTTTTTTCAGCCTGCAAAAGTACAAAAAATACCCAACTATTGTACCGAATCACTGTTTAAAAGATTTAAATCAAATTTCTCTATGGTATTAATAATTAATGGTACAAACAGGCCCAACAACAAAACTAAGGTAATTGCTGAATATTGCCAAGAATACTTATTAAATTCTCTTAATGAGGAAGTTAAATATATAAATTTAGAACAAATCACCCCTGACATAATCAACGATCAAATGTATAATGCCCAGGGACAAGCTTCTTTTTTGAATGCAATTCAAGATGAATTAATCATTCCAATAAAACGTTGGATTATCATAAGCCCTGAATACAACGGAAGTTTTCCAGGTATCCTCAAATTGTTTCTGGATGCATTGTCTATAAGGAAATACAATGAATCGTTTGCAAATAAAAAAGTGGGCTTGATAGGCACTTCGAGTGGCAGAGCCGGCAATTTGAGGGGCATGGAACATTTGACCAGCTTGTTGAATTATATGAAAATGACCGTATTCCACAATAAACTTCCAATATCAGTTATTGGAAATATCATAAACAGCGAGGGAACCATCGATGATTTGCAAAAGACAACTTTAAATGCTTATCTGGAAGAATATTTACATTGGGCTACCAATTAGAAATAGATTTTCAAGATACAGAGCGAATCAATGGATGAAGGAAGGCCGAGTTATCAATTATGTAGTCTAATTGCTGTAAAATCAACATTGGCTCCATTAAAAGAAGCACCAACCACTACAATTTTACCATCTGGCTGAATGCTTAAACAATTTGCTTTGTCATCATAACCACCCAGAGAAATAACCGATTTTCCACCTGAACCAAAGCTATTGTCCAACGATCCGTCTGAATTGTATCTTACCAAAGAAAAATCATCATTGCTTCCGTTATTGGAAAATCCGGCTACTATTATTTTGCCATCCGTTTGTATTGCCACTGAGTGACCGTAGTCATTGCCACTTCCTACTGCTGTGCATACGATTCCTCCGATACCGAAGGAGGTATCTAAATTGCCATCTGTTTCATACCTCAAGAGTGCAAAATTGTAATCTGTACTATCAATGGTTTCGCCGGCTACGACTATTTTACCATCGGATTGGAGCATGACAGCGTAACTTACGTCTTCGCTATTGCTGGCTATGTCTGTAGTTACTTTGCCTCCATTGCCAAATGCTGTATCTAAGCTTCCATCGGCATTGAATCTGACCACTGCTATATCATTCGCTGTGCCATTATAGGATGACCCTGAGACGACTATTTTTCCATTGGTTTGGATTGCCACCGAATTGCCTCTTTCATGCCCAGCTCCAATAGATGCCAATACGATTCCATCATTGTCAAAGGTATTGTCCAAACTACCGTCTGTATTGTATCTTACCACTGCGATGTCGGTCTCAGTGCCATTATCAGAAAATCCAACGGCAAGGATCTTACCATCTGGCTGAAGGATAGTAGAAATGCTATAATCATTGTAACTTCCAATAGATGTGATTACTTTGCCATTATTGCCAAAAACGCTATCTAATTCTCCTGTTGCGTTATACCGTATAAGGACAAAATCACTATTGGTTCCATTATTTGTGTCTCCACAGACTATTATTTTATTATCAGGCTGAATAACGACAGAATTTCCATCATCACTGAAGTTGCCTACAGGTGTTTTTACAATGCCATTGGTACCAAATAATGAATCTAAATGGCCGGTGGTATCATACCGCACCAATGCTATGTCATTGTACCTTCCCAGTCTTGATGTACCTGCAACTACGAGTTTGCCATCAGGCTGAAAGGCAATAGCACTGGCAAAATCTTTTGCATTGCCTATGGATGTAGCTATTATGCCATTGTACCCAAAAGTAGTATCTAGGGATCCGGCTTGCCCATAGCTTGTAAAATGATAAAGGGTCAATAGAAAGATTCCTGTGGAAAGTATAATTAATTTTGACATGTACTAATATTTAACGAGTTAAAGATACAACATTTTTATAATATGTAATAATTAAGCGTTAATTTTTTACCTGATACCGGGATCAAATTCCTGATATGACTTTTCTTATACATTATTTTGGTGTTAAATGTAAAGATCGGCTATCATCAAACTACCGAATAGCAAGCTTGCCAGGCCATTTGTCGTAAAAAAGGCCAAATTTACCTTTGAAAGATCATTTTCAGAAACTAGGGAATGCTGATATATTAAAAGGGCTATGAATAAGACTAGCCCTGTAAGTGAAATGTAACTTAAAGAGTTATAATCGATTTTTGCCATATGGTAGGCGTAGATTATAAATAGGGTTGAAGCTACATGGAGAAGCCTTGAAAACAACAATGCCTTTTTTCGGCCTATCAAGACTGGTATAGAGTTTAATCCTTCGTGTTTGTCGAATTCTTCATCTTGTAAAGCGTAGACAATGTCAAATCCTGCAACCCAAAGCAATACGGCAAATCCAAAAAGTATAGGTACTATAGCAAATTGTTGTGCAACTGCAATGTATGCACCAATTGGAGCCAGCGCCAATCCTAAACCTAAAAAAAGATGGCATAAAAAAGTAAACCTTTTGGTATAACTATAGCCCAATACAATGAAAAGGGCAATTGGACTTAAATAAAAACACAGCGAATTGATAAAGAAAGCAGACAACACAAAAAGCAGGCAATTGGCTACTATAAAAAACTTTACATTTCCTACCTGAATTAGCCCGCTCGGGATTTCTCGGACAGCTGTTCGGAGGTTTTTGGCATCGATGTCTCTGTCTATATATCTGTTGAAAGCCATGGCAGCGCTTCTTGCTGTGACCATGCATGCAAGGACGAGCAACAGTTTTATAAATGAAAACCCCTTACTGTCAATATGATGGGTAGCCAGAAAAAAACCTACACCGGCAAATGGAAGCGCAAATATTGTGTGGCTAAATTTTATTAAACTTAAGTATTTATTCATCTTTCTATTTAACAAAAAAAAACCCATACAGTTGATACTGTACAGGTCTTTTTAGACTTTTTAGAAGCTATAGGTTACTTAGCTTTATCTTTTTTTACAATTCCTTTGATGTTAAGGAAATTTTGTACAGGATCAGTGTTTGAAGTAAGTGTCACTTTCTTTGCTTGAGGACTGCCTTCTTCTGTTCCTTTATTTTTAGAGTCAAACTCAACTTTGATTTCACCCATTTTACCAGGAGCGATAGGTTCTCTTGGCCAATCAGGCACAGTACATCCGCAACTTCCCTTCGCATCACTTATGATCAATGGTTCTTTTCCGGTATTTTTAAATTTGTAAACATGCTTTACTTTTTCACCATCCTTTACAGTACCAAAATCATAGGTAGTTTCCATGAATTCGATTTTTGTGATTGGGCCTGTAGGCTTAGCTGCATCAACTGTTGCAGCGGCATCAGGAGTGTTTCCTGAAGCTGGAGTTGCAGCACTTGCGGACATGTCTCCTGCTGGAGCCATAGCAGGTTCGCTGGATGGTGCAGCAGTAGCAACAGTTTCAGTACCTGTGGCCGTTACATCACCACTTTCTCCTGTTTTTGCATTTTCTTTACACGCTACAAATGAAAGCATTGTAGCTAAAAACAACATTGAACTAATTTTTTTCATTATTGATTTATAATTTGATTTTTAAAAATTTACACAAAAATATCTATATAAAAAGGCTACTGCAATATTAGAAAATCATTTAACATGTTATTAACACGGGGTTTAACGAATACGGCCGTTGACTACTCGCAATGCTCTAATTTAAAATTACTTATACATTAAGCATTGAAAACATTTGTTTGTATTGTTAACACTGTTTTCTTACCGCTTAAGCCACATTTCAAACTCTGTCAGTTCCATAGTATTGAGGCAGTCATTTTTGGTCAATCCACCTTTGCTTGCCGCATAGACGCCATATTTGATATAGTCAATCTGGGATATACTATGGGCATCGGGATTTATGCTTATTTTCACTCCTTTCTCAATGGCATATGGAATCCACTGCCAGTCAATATCCAATCGCTGAGGATTGGCATTTAATTCCAATGCTACAGCATTTGCAGCACAAGCGTCAATGATTTTTGCATGGTCTATGCTGTAGCCACTTCTACCCAGGAGCAATCTGCCTGTAGGATGCCCCAATACGTCGGTGTATGGATTTTCGATCGCCTTTATAAGTCTTGCAGTTGCTTTGTCCTGTTCCATTTTAAGATTGGAATGTATACTTGCTATTACCATATCAAAACCTGCAAGTGTTTCATCGTCATAGTCAAGGTTTCCATCATTTAAGATATCTGATTCAATGCCTTTAAAAATCTTAAAGCCATTGTATGTTTTATTCAATGCTTCTATCTCAAGCCACTGCTGCTTTATTTTATCAACGCTTAATCCATTGGCATAGAACGCAGATATACTGTGGTCTGATAGTACAAAATACTGGTAGCCTTTATCCATACAGGCCCGGGCCATCTCTTTTATAGTGTTGAGGCCATCACTGTAAATGCTGTGATTGTGGATGACTCCTTTTACGTCATCTATTTGTATTAGTTTAAATGCTTTGTTTTCTTTTATTGTTTGATAAGCAGCTCTGGTTTCCCTAAAAGCCGGATCTATATAAGGCAGCAGGATACTTTCAAATACTTTTTGCTCATTTTCAAAATTTGTTGTGCTTGAGTAGGTACAGGCTTCAATAAAAGCTTTTGAAGCAGAGGTTTCAAACAAGCGGTTGCCAAATCTTGTGGCGTCTACAACCTCAACAATTACGGGCACATTTTTGTAGACCAAACCATCTGCATCCTCAGCCTCACTTAGGCCATTAATACATTCGGAGACATCAATCGTAGAAAGCAGCTCGATGGCTTCAACAATGGGCATTTTACGCCTTAAAAGTCCGTTGAGTGCAATGGTTTCATCCGGGAAGGTATCATGCAGGATGCCGATCAATTCAAGCGCAATGCTTTCAACAGAAGCATAGTGAAATTTTCCTGAACTGGACAAGTAAAATTCAATTTTGTTTTTAATGTCTTCCTGGGTCTTATGCCCAAACCCTTTCACTTCAACTAGCCTGTTTTCATTGCAAGCCAAAAGCAATTCTGAGATATCTTCCACACCCAGCTCTTGCCATATGGCCCGCACCTTTTTTGGCCCCAAACCCCGAACCCTAAGCATTTGGACAACTCCTTCTGGCGTTTTGGCAAGCAATTGTTCCAAAGCACCTAGTTTGTCTGTATTCAACAACTCACTTATTTTTTCCGCCACTGTTTTACCTATGCCCGGTATAGATTCAATTTCGGCAGAAAATGCCATATTTAGGTCTTTATCGTATTTTTTTAATGCGAGGTAAGCATTCATATAGGCCTTGGTTTTGAAAATATTTTCACCATGCAAGTCCATTAAGTCAGCTAAAAGTTTGAATGTCAGCGCAATATCTCTATTTGTCATGATTTAACTTATTTCCTTTTTTTTTGCAAGAATACGGACATAATCATTAATTTTGGCAGTCACAATTTAAAACAATTTTTATTACAACTAATTTAATTTAAAAATGAATAAACACTTACTTCAGCTGTTATTTACATTGTCATTGCTTCCGGTCTTTGGACAGGTAAAATATAGTCAAGATTTTGAAGGCAGCATTGATGATATGATCTTTCTGGATCAAGACAAAAAAACACCCAATGCACAAGTTTCTACTTTTGCAGGTTCCTGGGCAGTGAGGAGCATTGAGGGTAACAAATGGGCTTCTTCCAATTCATGGTTTGAGCCGGTAGGAAAAGCCGATGACTGGATGATTACTCCTGTTATTTCAGGTATTACAGCCAAGACAGTGGTTACCTGGAAGGCGTATTCATCTGATTCCCAATTTACTGACCAATACGAGGTGCGGGTTTCAGAAGGGGGAAAAGAAATTGCAGATTTCAGCAAAGTGTTGTTTACTATTGCAAAAGAAAATGCGGATATTACAGATAGAGGGGCCGCCCTCGCTGCATATGCGGGAAATGATATAAGACTTGCTTTCAGGAATATATCCAATGATAAGTTTCTTATCAATATTGATGACATTAGTGTCTTTGATGCAAAGGACATTGACCTTTCTATGGAGAGTGCTAAAATAAAAACTTATGTATTAAAAGGAAATAGTGAAGAAATCAGCTTTGTGCTTAGAAACAATGGTTCTACAAAAATTACCAAGTTCACCGCAGAGTGGTTTGATGGCGTACAAAAATTTACGCAGGATTTTACCGGATTGAACATTCTCCCTTTTACCAAATACAATGGAAAGTTTAAGGACAAGTTTAAAACAGTGGATTCAGATGTAACAGACATCAAAGCTACCATAGTAAGCGTAAACGGCGGGCCAAATGAAAGTACCAAAATCGAAGCTCAATTAAGAACACACGGTCTGGAAAAAGCCATACAAAGAAATATGGTGGTAGAAGAAGCTACCGGTACATGGTGTACCTGGTGCCCAAGAGGCGCAGTAAATATGGCGAAAATGAGAGAAACTTATCCAAATGAGTTTATCGGTATTGCGGTGCACAATAATGATCCTATGGCTGTTGAAGATTACGATGGCGGGCTCACTGCTTTAGATGGCTTTGGTGGATTTCCAAGTGTGATTATCAATAGAGAATCCATTGAAGATCCTGCCGACATGGATTCTATTTTAAGATCAGTAATTAGAAAAGACAATTCTCCCGCGGTAATAGAGGTTAGCGCTTCGTTAGCCGGTAGAACATTGGCCATAGATGGTACCATCAAATTCAATACTTCTTTCAGTGCAGCAGAAAAAATAAAGTTGATTGGCGTATTGGTAGAAGATGGAGTAAAAGGCACATCAGCAGGTTACAATCAGGTCAATAGCTATGCCAATGGTGCAAATGGTGTCATGGGCGGATTTGAAAAATTGCCTAATCCTGTGCCTGCAGCTAAAATGGTATACAATGAAGTGGGCAGAGAGTTGTTGTATGGCTTTGAAGGCAAAGACATCAATCAGGGCGCAGCTATAGCAAGCGGAGATGAATTCAATTTCTTGTTTGACTATGACGTAAAAGCGGATTATAATATCGACAATGTATTTATGGTATTTATGGTTGCCGATGACAACGGCGCAATCATTGCCGGAGACCAAACTATATCTAAACTTACAGGCACCAATGACATCAATGAGGTCACTGACCATGTTGCCTTGTCTCCAAACCATACTACAGATATGGCTTACCTTTCGGTTAAACTTAAAGAAAGCAATGAGGTTAATATCAAAATTGTAAACCAAATAGGTCAGGTTGTAGCGGCTAAAAATTATGGAAAATTGGCTGGTGATCAAGTATTGCCAATCAATGCACAAGAGTTCAATAAAGGCATGTATTTTGTGAAATTGACTGTTGGCAATAAAACAATTACAAAGAAGCTTATTGTTGAATAATTTATTTTCAATGTAAAATATAAATGCTGAAGCCGACCAAATACCCAAAATGGTCGGCTTTTTTTTCTTATACCTAACCAAAATTGACACACAAGCGATGTATATATACCATAGCATTCTCCTCTTTCTCTTTTTTTCTTTGGGCTGCAGTACGGTGAAGCCTGCAGAGGGCGAAAAAAAAGAATGCATTTACATGCTTGAGCTGGACAAAGAAATAGATGATGCTTTTATCAAAAAGGTCTTGATTAAGGAAAAACCTTTTAACATCAACCGGGCGAGCAGATCAAAAAACGTATGGTCCTTTACTATTATGGGAACAGAGGCAGAGAGTACGTCTGTACTCAATAAAATGAAAACTGAACCAAATGTATTAGCCATCTCAACCGTATCTTTAAATTTGAACAATACCCAGAGTAAATCAAAAGATATGAAAAAAGTAAAACCAACTACAAAGCAATAACCATGCAAAAGTCCTTCACTGTTTCACTGATCACATTAATTTTATGCTTCAATATGTTGCCAAGTACAGCGCAGTTTGAGAAAGTGAAAGGTGTCATTATAAAAAAAAGCAAATTGTCTTTACTTGGCAAATCAAGACCGATTGCTGACTTGGTAAAAATGAAGCCAACGTCAAAAGCCAGGGCAGAGGAAATGGACAAACAAAAAAAGAAGCCCAATAATTTTTTAGGAAGACTTGCATCAAAGGTTGTATATAGCCGGGCAGAACACCAGGGCGTTGACTTGTTAAGGCAAGTGACCCAAGGTGCAAAACTTGGTGCAAAAGCATTGGTAAATGTAGATGGTTTAGGCGAATTCAACTCACCCCATGACCCAACCGGTGATGTGGGCAGAAACCACTATGTACAAATGATAAACGCTACCACGGTTGGCGTATTTTCCAAAGATGGATCTTTGCTTGAAACATTTGCGGCTAATACACTTTGGGAGGAATTTGGCGCAGAATCTGCGGGAGACCCTATAGTTTTGTATGATGAAGTTGCTGACCGCTGGTTTATTACAGAATTTACAGATCCTGAAAATGTATTGATTGCAGTATCTGATTCAGGAGACCCTTTGGGTGCTTACTATGCGTACAATTTTTCCACACCGAGCTTTCCCGATTATCCCAAGTATGCCATATGGCCCGAAGCTTTGGTACTCACAACCAATGAAGGTGGAGCCGGAGTATTAGAGCAGTATTTCTTTGATAAACAGGCCATGCTTCAGGGATTGGACGAAGTCAATATGCAGCGTATAGAAATACCTGGCAATAACAACATAGATGGAGGTTTTTTTGTATCTACTCCTGTTGATTGGAATGGAAGTATGTTGCCGGAAAACATAAATCCAATTGTACTATCGCTTGAAGATTCTTCATGGGGAAAAGTGCAGTCCGATCAAATCAATGTGTACAGAATCATTATTGACTGGAATGACGTGAACAACACTTTCGTAGAAAAAATTGATATAAAGACCAGTCCATATGATGCCTATCCATGTTCCCAGACAAGTGGTCCGGGATTTAGTTGTGTACCACAGAAAGGCGGCTCTGGACTTGATGCATTGCCGGAGGTCATTATGAATATACCCCATTATCGAAACTTTGGTACGCACGAATCGATGGTATTTTCTTTTATTACCGATGTTACCGATGGAAAAAATTTATCCGGCATCAGATGGATAGAATTGAGGAGAACCAAGACTCAAGACTGGAGCCTCTACCAGGAAGGTACCTACGCCCCTGATGACGACAAAGACAGGTACATGAGCAGCATAGCCATAGACCGTCAGGGAAATATAGGCCTGGCCTACAATATCTCGAGTGCCAATGATTTCGTAGGTATAAGGTATACCGGTCGGCATGCAGATGATGCTTTGGGTGTGATGACGATGGAAGAGGTCACAGCCATAGATGGCAAAGGCACCATAAGTTCAGGCGGCCGATTTGGGGATTATGCACAAATGTCTGTTGACCCGGTAGAGGATGTTTTTTGGTACACTTCAGAGTATGCAAGCACAGGACTTGAAAGCAGGACAAGAATCATTGCTTTTCAAATTTCAAAAGATACTTATGACTTAGCAGCGGTAACATTGGTAAGCCCGGTTACAAAGGCCAATCTGACCAATGCGGAAACTGTCACGATTGCCGTAGAAAACAAAGGCCTTGTCCCAGTGAAAGATTTTACGGTGGGTTATGCCATAGACGGCGTTGCCATGGATTCTATGAAAATAGATCAGGATATAGCGCCAAACAATAACGGCCAGTATTCATTTGCTAAAAAAGCAGATTTATCCTTATTACCGAGCAGCAAAACTTTTGAAGTATGGGTGCGCTACCCATTAGACAAAAATACGAGCAACGATCGGTTGGTAAAAGAGGTAAGCCACATTTACGAAATTAATGCCGCCATGGTTGCAGCAGCCGTACCAAATTTTATTTGTGACTCCACCATAGATTTTATAGTAGAAGTAAAAAACCTTGGCGCACTGCCTCTGGATTCTGTTGAATTTCATATCAATACCCATAGCAACGACTATATCTTTCAAATCAAATTGGATAAGCCCCTTGATTATAACCTCAAAGACAGTGTATTGGTTACCCTGCCTGTCAAAGAGCTCGGGGCACACGATATAAATATTTTACTTACCAAAGCCAATGGTATTGCCATTACAGATCCATCAAATGTACCAATAGTCAAAAAAACCAATCAGATGGGTTATGAAGCCAGATATATTCTAAGAATTGCCTTTGACAAATTTCCTGAAGAAAACAAATGGAACATACGGTACAAAGTGGGCAATGAATTTTTATACAATGTGGGCCCTTACACAGTTTTGCCCAATAGCATTGTCAACGAAACGGTTTGTTTGGCTAAAGACACCTGCTATCGTTTCTCATTCAGAGATGACTCGGCCAATGGCATCTGCTGTAGTAATGGCAATGGCAATTTGTCTTTCACAAAAGCATCTACAGGCGAATTGAAATTTGAAAGCGATGGTAAATTTAAATTCAGTTACAACAACAATTTTTGCACTAAAATAAATTGTGCGCTTACACTGGATGTTACTACTATGGATGACAATGGCAGTGGTGATGGCACCATATCTATTACTGCCAAAGATGAAACCGGGCCTTTTAAATACAGCATCGATGGGGGCTTGACCTTCAGTGACAATGCATTGTTTGCCAATCTCAAAGCAGGTGTTTACCAGGTGGTTGTTTTAGGAGGTAATCCGAATTGTAAAGCAACTCAATCGGTAGAGGTCAAATTTACCAGTGCTAGTCAAGACTATAAGATAGCCAATAAGATAACCATTAAACCAAACCCCAACAACGGCTACTTTCAGATGGAACTTGCTGCACCAGCGAATGCACCTACAAGAATATCCTATGATGTACTCGATGCTACAGGTAAGGTATTGTACAACCGCTGGATGAACAAATACAATGATCAGTATGAATCTGCTGTGAGCATAGTAGATTATCCATCGGGCATTTACTTTTTGAAAGTCAATGGTGGGACCTGGTCAAGGATGAGTAGGGTAGTGAAGGAGTAAGCACTATTTATTTCCTTGTCTATTGAGCTTCTCAATAATCTATTATTTGATGACTTGTTCTACTATACAAGTATAAGATAAATCATTAATAAATCAAGCTATGCCTACCGATGTTTAAGTTATGCCTACCCATGTCTAAGCGGTGGCTTCCAATGCAATGTGGATGACTTACAAATTAATGTAGATGGCTTCCCACCTATTGTGCCTGACCTTAAAACAAATCTGCCTGGCTTGTAATGTTAAGGTATTTCTTTAGAATACCTATGTCTTGGCTTATAATGTTAAGGGATTACTTAGGAAGACCTATGTCTTGGCTTATAATGTTAAGGGATTACTTGCCTTTTATTCGGAAATTTCTTAAAAGTGTTAAATTTTTAGTTAAGAATGTTAAGGTGTTTCTTAAAATTGTAAATGGATTATAAAAGAAAAAGCCTTGATTTTAAGAGAGCACATGGGCTAATCATATCTATTCAATATTTTGTGATTGGGCGTTGTAGAAATAACTATTTGGCCAATTGCTCCCGATAGTTAATAGTCGCCGGAGCTACCCCAAAATCTTTGCTTACCAACTTCCCGCATTGTTGCTCTATCAGGCCAATCTTGATCAATGCCTCATGGTGAATGCTATGCTCGAGACAGTAGGCCAATTCGCGATGCACACTGCTGCTTATTTTGAAAAAATGGTTGTTGTTTCCAAAGTTAGATTCC
>JAYUTD010000168.1:0-5281 GCA_043755305.1 Saprospiraceae bacterium | reverse complement strand
TTATATTCTCTTGTGTATTTTGCCATTGATTTTATTTTTGGCAAAGCTATTTACTATTTTAATGGTATCATATATGGGGTTGCTCGGATGGATACAAATATTCAGAATTAATTTGTACTATTATTCCTTCAAATAAAGGACTGAAACTTGGTTTTAATTAGGGAATAGAATTACAAGACCTTGACCATTTGCTTAAAGGAAAAGATAAAATAACACGGTATGTAGAAATAAAATCTGCAAAACAAATAAAATCAAAAGTCATTGAGAACTATCTTAAGAGCGTTTTAGCAATTCAGAACCAAAAAATCCTACAATAAAATAAAATGTGGACTTGCCCGAAATGTAATCATAGATTTTACAACACAAATCAATGGCATTCTTGTGGTAACTTTACTGTGGATGAATTTTTAAAGGGAAAATCCGCAACAATGATTGACTTGTTCAACTACTTCATATCCGAGTACAGAAAAATTGGTGCATTTGACATTCATCCTGTAAAGACAAGAGTTGCTTTATTGACGAAAATGCGCTTCTGTTCAATTAACAAAATCGGTGCTGACTTTATCAATATTCATCTGGTTTTTACACAGTCTTATGCTGACAACTTATGTTTTTATAAAATCGATAACTTAGACGACCGGTTTTTCGTGCATCACCTTAAGATTCACAACAAAACAGACATCAATAAAGAAGTTAAAAAGTATATGGCATTGGCCTATGAAATTGGTAACAGGAAACATATTGAAACGAAATCTTTCAAAGACGTAAAAAAAGTGAAAAGTAATATGGAACAAAAAATACAACTTCAACATCCCGCCGGCAAGAAAGCCATAAGCATGGACAAAGAAAAATATTGTGTTATAGAAACATCCCTCTTAAATTGTCTTAAAGGAAAAGCGGAATCAACGCATGCTGAGATTTTAAAAGCCATAAGTGAGGATTTCAAAAAGAACAAAATAAAATTTACCGGTTCTATATAATGGCATATGGAATGGGTAAAACTTGACCTAGAAGCCAAAAAGAAAATTACACGGATTGCAAACACCATACCGGTCAAATTTAAACTTACTTAATAAAACAACAATCTGATAATCATACGATTGCGATAGTAGGGATTCTCCCACTAAGGCGTGACAGGCTGTGCTTACCAGATCCCGCAAGTGCAGGACAAGGTATAAGTTTTGTTCTCCAAATGAAGATTAGTGCTGAAACTTCTTACCTTCACAAATCTGCAAACCTAAGGGTGCAATGTAACGAGACTGCTAAAGTATTGAATTCTGATAAAAAAGAACATATATAAAAAACAATATTTACAATGATAATAGCCATTATTGAAGATTATAATGGCAATTTTCGACCACATCAAGTGACAAATGAAAACAGTAATAGTAACCGGTGCCAATAGCGGCCTTGGTTTATGGACAACCAAATATTTTCTTGATTTAGATTATAGAGTGATTATGGCTTGTCGGAATGTTGAAAAAACCCAAAAAGCAATTGCCAGCTTTCCTGAATTTGACAAAAAAAAGGAATGCATAATAAAACAATTGGACTTAGCTGATTTTGATAGCATCCGAAATTTTGTGAGCGATTTATCAGACATCGATAACCTTTATGCCCTTGACTGCAATGCAGGAATGTCTTATGAAGGAAAATTCCGGTACACAAAAAATGGTATCGAAGAAACCTTTGGAACAAATTACCTGGGACATTTTTTACTCACCAATTTATTACTTGAAAAATATAACCTTGAGAGAATTGTGATGGTTTCAAGCGAACTGCACAACCCGCAAAATAAATCGCCATTTGCTAAAGCTGTTTTTAAACCAGTCAATGAATTGGCCTTTCCAAAAGTGGATCCAAATTCAACCATACAAAAACAAGCACAATCCTTTTATGCCACTTCGAAATTATGTATGGTATTGTTTACATACGAGCTTGACCGAAGGCTTAAGACCAAACAACTACAAAAAAGAGTATTGGTGAATGCCATCAATCCGGGGTTGATGCTCACAACAAATCTAGGCAGAACAAATAAGTCAGGCGAAAATTTATACCGGAAATTCTTAGATTTTATATTTAAAATAATTGGTTTATCGGACAACCCAAGAGATTCAGCAAAATCAGTTGTAAAATTAATTAACGAGGTTGAAACAAGTGGACAATATTATGATAAAGACAAAGCTATTCAGTCATCCAGTGACAGCTATGATGAACAAAAAGCTAAAGCGCTATGGGAAGGAAGCGAAGCAATAACTGGTTCTAAATATTTTACCATATGAAAAATACATCTTTAGTGAAATCGGTATTGGTACCGTTGAAATTAATTTCATTTTTAACTTCCATTATTTTTTTAACAATGACAAATGCCCATTCACAGACATTGGAAACGGTTCCATATGTAGATTTGAATAAATATGCAGGTAAGTGGTATGAAATTGCCTCTTATCCCCAGCGGTTTCAAAAAGGCTGTTACTGTACTACAGCCACCTATTCTCTAACCAAGAAAGATTATTTAATAGTGGAAAACCGATGCAACAAAGATAGTATAAATGGCAATCAATCATACATCAAAGGAAAAGCATTTATTGAAAAAGGTTCTGGTAATTCAAAATTAAAAATTCAGTTCTTTTGGCCATTCAAAGGAAAATACTGGATCATTGATTTAGCGGATGATTACAGTTATGCAGTGGTCAGTAATCCCAATAAAAAATATTTATGGATTCTATCCAGAACACCTAAAATGGATACTGCTATCTATCAACAAGTCCTTTCCCGATTGAAAGAAAAGGGATTTGATTTGACGAAGCTCCAAATCACACCGCAAATATGATGCGAAATCAAATGGCAAAATACCCTGATCCAAAATCAGTCCACAGATAACCTTTCCTAGAAATAACTGATGAAAATTATAAATACCAATGACTGCAATTATTGAGTAACGCTATGCACCGGATATAATTTTGTAAGAAAATTATATTATTATGAAAAAAATCCATTTTGCCATTTTACCTTTCATGCTTTTACTTTTAGTATTTCTTAGTTGTGAAGTAGAAAAATCGGATTGTGGTAAGGATGTCTTCGACTCAGTTCAAATATTTTCTGATGATTTTTTCAAAAGGCCTTAAGAGGTTTATTGACAGAAATCTTGCATCATACCTACGCACATCACCCTACTGATAAAAATTATATCTTTGCGTTGAAAGCTGATTTTATAAAATTAAAATTAAAAAACCAAAACATGCAATCCATAAATATAGCAGTAATAGGTGCCGGCGGATTTGCCTACTTTGCTGTGGCTGAGTTTGTAAAAATACCCGGCGTCAATTTAGTAGGTGTATATGATCCGGTCAATGAAAATGCGCTGCGATTCAAAGAGATAAAGGATTCGGTAATGATCTACGATTCACTGGAGGACCTCTATGCAGAACCTTCCATTGATCTCATATATATAGCAACACCACCCTATCTGCATTATACTCAATCCAAAATGGCCATTCTTGCCGGCAAGCATGTTATTTGTGAAAAACCTGCTGCCATACTCATCGAGAACGCTCTCGAATTGCGGGAACTGGCTGCACAAAAAAATCTGCTCTATGTTGTCAATTTAATGCAAAGGTATAATCCTCTATATGAAGCTGTAAATCAACTCATAAAAAAAAGTGTGCTGGGAAGCTTTCTTCACGGATTTTTTGAAAATTATGCATCAGATGAATTTCTTCCTCCACAACATTGGTTTTGGGACGATAAACAGAGTGGCGGGATTTTTATAGAACATGGGGTGCATTTCTTTGATATGTTCTCGGGATGGTTTGGAGAAGGCGTAGTAATAGCAGCCCAGAAAATGAATCGCCCTCAGTACAAAAATATCTGTGATAAGTTGCAGGCAACAATTCAGTATTCGAATGCATTAGTCAATTTTTACCATGGCTTTGATCAACCCAAAGTGATGGACAGGCAGGAGCTAAGACTTCAATTTGAAAAAGGAGAAATTACATTGTATGATTGGGTACCCACACACCTGAAGATGACAGCCATTTGTACAAATGAAGAACTTAGTATGCTCAAAGCAATTTTTCCGGAAGCTGAAATTCAGCTAAGCGAGCAGCACGAGGAACCTGTTGTCACAAAAGGTAGATTCAAAGAGATAAACTACCAGTATAAGCTTTTGCTTACCTATGGCACTATTCAAAAACAAGCACTTTACAAGGAATTGGTTACGGCAATGTTCAATGATCAACTCGCATGGATAAAGGATAACTCCCATATTCGGAAAATCGACCAAGACAATGCAGTAAGTTCATTAGCAACAGCAGTGGAAGCTGAACGTATGGCCGTGAAGATTGTCGTCTGACCAATCCTTTGGTTTATGCTATACTTATCATTAAACATTTGAAAACTTTGAGCATCTAATCTTATAAACAAAAATGATGAAAATAAATGCACTTATACCAATAATTACGGCTTTAATAATTAATGTATCCTTTGGACAAGCCAATGTAACAGACAGTATTGTGCATCAAAGCTATCAAAGATATTTTACCATTCATACACCGCCAGGTTTTACCCAAACAACCCCGACACCAATAGTATTGATGCTTCACGGTGGCGGTGGAAATATGAATAGCGCACAAGGTTTCACAAACTTGAATGCTGTATCTAATGCCAATGGCTTTCTGGCTATTTACCCCCAAGGGTATGGTATTGTTCCTTCCGGAGGGTTTTCATGGGCAGATGGACGGGGAACGTCAGCAGATATTGCAGGCATTGATGATGTAGGTTTTATTGATAAGCTTTTAGACTATTTAATCGAGAATTATTCCATCAACACTGGCAAGATCTATATCTGTGGATTTTCGAATGGTGGCTTTATGACACAGCTATTGGCATGTCAACTTAACCGGAGATTTGCAGCAATGGCAAGCCTGGCTAGTATTATGGATACAAATCTTTTTGCAAATTGCAATCCGTCAAGGGCAATTCCAATGATGCTTGTAATGGGAACAGATGACCCACTAGTTCCCTATAAAGGTGGCATAATGAATACAAATGTTACTCCTATAGTCAGTATAGATACCTTAATCAATTTTTGGAGGAAAAACAACAACTGTACAATATCTGATTCACCAATAAACCTGCCTGATATTGATCCATCCGAAAATTCTACTGTTACCATTTTTAATTTTACAAACTGTTCATGCAATTCAAATATATCTTTTTACAAAATTAATGGTGGTGGACATACCTGGCCTGGAGTCGAACTTCCTTCCTATGAAATTAT
>JAYUTD010000167.1:0-2099 GCA_043755305.1 Saprospiraceae bacterium | reverse complement strand
CAGCATCAGCATATTGAAAAAAATATGGCTAAGATTGCCATGCATAAACATATAGGTCACCAGCTGATATGGCCTAAACTGTGATGATCCCGGAAAATATAATGCCAGATCAGGTAGCGACTGATAGATAGGCAAGGAGCTGATGATAAAAAGAATAGCATTGATAATCAATAATTGTTTGACTACATCGGTCAGTCTAAGCATGCTGTAAAATTAGGAGATTTATCCAGTGCTTCGAAATAAATTTCGCCGCTTTTCTGTATTAAAACAATCTCACCTCAGTTTCTTTGATATGCACTGTCCGAAGATCATTTGTTCTTGTGTGTATATCCGCTGAACCATTCTCCAATCGCAATACTCCTCTCGGACATACCGCGGAGCAAATACCACAACCTACACAGGATGATCTTACAATATCCTGACCTTTCTGGGCATAAGCTTTGACATCTATACCCATCTCACAATAGGCTGAACAATTGCCACAGCTGATACATTGACCACCATTTGTAGTGATTCGAAATTTTGATTTTACTTTTTGAAGAATACCAAGATATGCCGCCATCGGACAACCAAATCTACACCAAACCCGACTGCCCATAATTGGATAAAACCCTACTCCGATAATACCTGAGAATACTGTTCCGATAAAGAAACCATACCATTTGCTCAAATCATAGCTATTGAATAAAATGTAATTATTGAATCCTGTAAAACGATTGATCAATACGGCTGCAGTCATAATCACGACAAAGACAAGTACGCTATGAATGATCCATCGCTCCACTTTCCATGCTTTGATCGAACGATCTGATAAGTGTCTGAAAGGATCACCGGCTGTTTCTGCAAGTCCTCCACATCCACACACCCAGGAGCAATACCATCGCTTGCCAAAGAAATAAGTTAAGATAGGTGTGAATATTAAAAAGGATAGAATTCCCCAGAATAAAACAAAATAACCAAAGAGTCCACTCTTTATTAATTCATCCATATGCCAGTCTAGAAAAAAATAATAATTAAGCGGCCAAATGTTTTTTAAATCATTGTATGGTTTATTCAGACTTTGCATGATCTCAGGAAGTATAAATGCTATAGCTGTTTGAAAAAACATTACAGAGATCGTACGGTAAATCTGATAATTATTGTGTCGGTATTTATATATGAATTTAATCCCCATTAAAATAATAATAAAGGTATAGAATGCGCCATATACAAACCATTGACTGGCGGGTTTCCCTTTGAGAAACATGCTCAAAGGATCAAACAATCGAATCAAACCCTTATTCATTGCACCATTCATTCCTTGGCCTAAATATTCAGGATACCAATACAATAAAATATAAAAACCTGTTAGAAATATTGCAAGTACCCATGCCCACATTCCACGATTCGTCAATGAAGTAAACCAGACTGAATTGTTTTTAATGCCTAACGGCTGATGGTGATAGGTTTCACGGATATACCATAGTGTCCCGATACTAGCAAGTACTATAGAGGTCCAAAGAATAAGCAATGCATGCGTTACTGAAAAATTTATCCAAAATATTAATTGCATTAGTGCTGCAATACCGACCAAGCTCAACCCAAGTTTTTGTTTTGTAGATAATGATTGAGTCAAAGAACTGGCACTTAATGATAATGAAGGTTGCAACGACATCTGTGATTTATTTTATTGCTTGACGAAGAAAGCGGGTGACGAGATTAAGTTTTCGAGAGGACTTTAGTGTTAATTTTTTTCCTGAATAATGGTAGTACTGATCGAGCAGATTCTTCTCATATTGAATGAAAAATTCGGGATCAAAATTTGCAATCGATAAATGCTGCAAGACTTCTTCTATATTGGTTTTTGATTGAATCCATTTTTCACACACTTCATGTCGATAGCGAATACCGAGCAGATTAAAGCCTGTAACTGAAAGATCCGACTCACGAAAATTGATACGAATCGATTTTTTACCATTGGGGTGTTGCCAAAAAACCGAGTTAATTTCATCTGTCATTCTTGGTGGTACATCACCATAGACCTGATATTCGATATTAAAAAACTTAGCTGAATTAAACCATATGCCGGGATTATATGGCATGGGGCTTTTACAAATGGT
>JAYUTD010000166.1:0-5285 GCA_043755305.1 Saprospiraceae bacterium | reverse complement strand
TTTCTTCATTATAACGATTAATTATTCGTTTCAATAATTTTTCGAGACCCTCTTTTTTTTGCTCGCTTTTCAATACACTTGTAAGTTGATTTCCAAGTGATCTCCAATATTCTTTTTCATCTATCGGATCTACTTTCCAAGGCATAGTCCGCAGTCTCTGCGTTTCAAGATAAATCGACTTTGCAATAATATCCTCCAATGATTGACTTGAATTCATCGTGATGCGTTCAAATACAAAATCATTGAGTTCTGCAATAAATTTGGATCTTTGGTTCGAGATTTTATAAATCGGCCAATCCTCAATTTTTGGAATTATATGTGAGTAACTTAGTCCCATTTTTTCAAAAGTAGTACAAAAATCAATTAATATTTATTAATTCTCCTATAAAAGATAATATTTCTTCCCGACCAATATGGTCTTCAGCACTTGTAATAAATTGTAAAGGCAATGATTCCCAATGCTTTAAGAGTTCTTTTTTGATTGCTGATATATTCGTATCCACCTCTCTTTTATGCACCTTATCTGTCTTGGTAAACACTATAGTAAATGGCACTTCATGCACCCCCAGCCAGTCTAGAAATTCTTTATCTATTTTTTGCAATGTATGTCTGGAATCAATCAATACAAAGGCATTGCACAATGGTGCCCTGTTTTTTAAATAGTACTTTATCATCCGACCCCAATTGTCTCTGTTGGCATGGGATGTTTTAGCATATCCATACCCTGGTAAGTCTACCAAATACCATGTTTCATCGACTTTGTAATAATTAAGCGATTGAGTCTTTCCCGGTTGTTTTGACACCCGAGCCAAATCTTTTTTCTGCATGATCATATTAATAAGCGAACTTTTGCCCACATTTGATCTGCCTATAAAAGCAAATTCAGGCAATTGGTCCTTCGGACACATAGATTCTTTATGCCAACTACCTATGTATTCTACGTTTTTTATCTTCAATTTCGTTGTACATTTAAAGTTAATCCCCACGATGGCATAAATATTGATATATTACATTTAGACTTAATGTATAAATTCAATATTATTAGTGTTTCAATCGTTAAATTGTGGTTAAAAATCACAAATTTAGCATATTTTAAGCACTTTTACCGTCAAATACTCAATACAAAGAGGATTTCTTATGTATAATGGGTTAACAGGCAATGCAATTGAAAAATTACTTTAAAACATTTTATTAGGATTTTAAAACAATATTTTATGAAGAGGTTGATTTTAGTTGTTGCTTGCTCTTTTTACATTTTACTTACAAATGCTCAAATAGAATTTGGGGTCAAAGCAGGCCTTAATTCAATTGATTTCGTTTCAGATGGCATACTGATATCAGAAGGTTTGGATCATATTAAAATTGACTACCAAAATGCTAAATACGGCCATCACTTCGGATTATATACCCGGGTAAAACTTCTTGGTATTTATGTGGAACCTTCCTTTTTATTTAATTCAAATAGGGTCAACTACAAACTAACTGAATATACTGAAGGGCAAACTGTAACTAAAATTTTTCATGAAAAATATAATACTTTAGACATACCACTGAATATAGGCATCAAAGCAGGTATAATCAGATTGTATGGCGGGCCAGTGGCCCACTTGCATATCAAAGGCACATCTGACTTGATCGACTTTAAGTCTTATTCTCAAAAATTTAAAGATGCCAATTTTGGCTTTCAGGCCGGATTTGGGTTTGACATATGGAAATTGAGACTCGATTTGGCTTATGAAGGCAACCTTACTGCCTTTGGTGACCATATTACTATTGACGATACTTCCTATTCATTTGGAAGTGCTGCTGCAAGGGTTCTTACAACAGTAGGCTATAAATTTTAAGCACTCAAGGTTGTATGCAAATGTTTTGGATTTAGAAAACATACTTTTAAGATAAGACAGAAATAATATAAGAGGTTCATTGTTGATTGGCAATGGGCCTCATTTGTTTTTATTAAGTTCTATATCTTTTTCCACCTGACTAAGTCAATTATTTTTTCTATTTTCGCACTAAATATTAAGTTATGCGACGAGCAAGCTGATTTGGGCTAAATGACCGCTTCTTGCATTTCTTCGTTTCTTAAAAGCAATTAACTGAAAATTCAATGGGATGAGAATGCATAAAATATATCCTTTCTTTATTGTGCTCTTTTTTGTTTCATTGCAAACAGGTCTGGCTCAGGATCAAAGAGACGCTGACGCAATAATGCTGAAAAAAATCCATGAATTCTCGCTAACTCAAGGCAGTTGTTATGATTGGCTTAAGCACCTGTGCAAAGAAGCCGGCCCAAGATTAGCGGGTTCTTCTGCTTATAATAACGCTGTAAGGCTTACCTCGGCTGACCTTGGAAGTATCCATGATGTATCGGTTTATACCCAAGAGGTAGAAGTAAACAAATGGGTCAGAGGCAGCAAGGAAATAGTTGAAGTAATCATTGATGAAAATAATATTGTACCATTAAATGCATTGGGTCTAGGCAACTCAATAGGCACAGGATTAGAAGGAATCATTGCAGAAGTGATTGAAGTAAAGGGCTTAGATGAAGTTGAGAAATTAGGCATTAAGGCAATTAAAGGTAAAATAGTATTTTTTAACCGCCCGATGGAAACCAATACTACCAGGTCTTTTACAGCTTATGGCCGTGCAGTTGATCAGCGGGCTTATGGTGCCTCTAAAGCTGCGGAATATGGAGCTGTAGCGGCAGTAGTAAGATCTATGACACATGAAATAGATGAATTTCCTCATACAGGTGCACTTGTTTACAAAGAAGGAATTGTACAAATACCTGGCCTTGCTATAAGTACTCAAGCAGCAGAGACATTGTCATCATTAATTAAAGAACACAAAGGCATAAAACTCTTCATAAGAAATACTTCAAAATTCGATGGTAAGGCCCAAAGCCCAAACGTAATTGGAGAAATCAAAGGCAGTAAATACCCTGATAAAATTATTCTAGTTGGTGGCCACCTTGATGCATGGGATGTAGCGCAAGGAGCCCATGATGATGGTACGGGTTGTGTGCAAGCGATGGAAGTATTGCATACCCTGGTTGGATTGGGATACAGACCAAATTGTACGATTAGGTGTGTACTTTTTTCAAATGAAGAAAGCGGACTTGCAGGAGCTACCGCTTATGCAAAAACTGCCATAAGTAAAAATGAATCACATCTTGCGGCTATTGAGTCTGACGCTGGTGGATTTAGCCCAAGGGGATTTACTTTTGACGCTGATACTTCTGTTTTTAAAAAATATTATAAAAAAGCAAGTAGTGATTTTTTACCTCTTTTGGAGTCCTATGGTCTTATGTTTGAGACCGGTGGGAGTGGAGCTGATATAGGGCCACTAAAACCTTTAAAAGGATTACTGATTGGATTGAGGCCTGATTCTCAGAGGTATTTTGATTTTCATCACACTTCCAGGGACAATATTGAAGCGGTCAATCCCAGAGAATTGAAGATGGGTGCTGCTGCAATGTCAAGTCTGGTTTACTTAATAGATAAATATGGATTATAAAAAAGCGGAAACTATTATTATCAATGGGCTTGAATTTGTCAAATTTATCGCTCAGGAAGATATCCAAAAAAGGGTAGCAGAATTGGCAAAGATCATCGAGAAAGACTTTGCAGATGAAAAACCAGTTTTTGTCATAATGCTAAATGGAGCTTTCGTTTTTGCGGCTGACTTACTTAGAAACTTCGATACAAATTGCGAAACGTTTTTTATTAAAATAGCCTCTTACCAAGACCTCTATTCGACTGGCGAAGTTTCCTTTGACAAAGCAAAGTTAAATCAATTGGAAGGCAGAAAATTAGTTCTTGTAGAAGATATAATTGATACTGGCACGACCATGCACTACTTTATGGACTACTTGTATGAAATAGGTGTTGTGGATATTTCAATATGTAGTCTTTTAGTCAAACCGGGGAAACTCAAATATGACTTAACAATCAAATATTTTGGGTACCAGATTAGTGATGAATTCGTGGTGGGATATGGTCTTGACTATAATGAAAATGGCAGAACCCTTAAGCATATCTACCAACTCTCTCCAGATTAACAATCAACCAATAACTGGTAATCCTTTACCTATCACTTCATATCCCTCAACGGTAAAATAGTGTTTTACGAAATCTACTGCATTGCTTTCAACTTACTTAATTGCCTTGGAGACAAAAGATGCTCAGCATTCTGACCTAGACCTATGAGACTATTTATTCTGGTGGCTTGACAAGAACTCAATTCAAGATGAGCATATTTACTTTTCTTCAAATAATAATGAATATCCTTGTCCAGAGAAAATGACTTTAAGTTTTTTACTGTAATGTTTTTTGATTTAAGTTGCGATTGCTCATATTTATCATTGGTATGCACAGCATCCGCACAATTCGTTTTTTTGGCCTGTGCTACTACATCATATGGATTTACAGCTGTAGCATCGTAGGTGACTTTTACCACTTCCCGACCATTGCTGAATCCGGGTAGTGTGGAGATAATGCCTCTTTGAATTCCTATATTTTTCTCGCCTGACCAAAAACAGTACATTTCAAGGACTATGTCTTTTTTTACAGCTGTATATTCTTCTTCCAGCAATTGAATGTATCTTGGCACAAGCTTTTTATCTGCTTCTATGCCTTTTCGTATAAAAGCAATAACCGCTCCTTCAGTATAGGCGCCTGAAAGCCGTGGTAAGATATCTTTTCCTGTTTTGTCAACAATACGAGATACAGGATTGTTCCATGCCGGCTCATTGAATTTTTTTAATACCTCGGCATCTTTTCCCGTTCTATTGTTATGAATAGCCAGGGGCACGAAGTAAGTTTCTATCATCTCCACAATTAAAGCATTGCCCATCACATTGTTTCCAAAATTTACACAAGTAGAACACCCCGGAATTTCTTGAAATAAGATATAAATAGGCTTAGATGTTTTTCTTGCTTCCTCGACTGCTTTATCATAATCTGTAAGCCATTTTACTTTTCCAAGTTCCACCTGGGCTGTACATTCTATGAAAATCATGCCCAATACCAAAACAAAATATTTTCTCATAATATTATCTTAAGCCGCTTCAGAAGTCTATTTATACTGATTGAGAATATAATGCTAACGTGAAAAGCAAGAAGTTATTTACTCCACCTAAAACCAGTAATCATCTTTTCTACATCTCCTTTAATAAAATTAAGCACAGGTGCTGTAGAATCGGGATTCACTTTCGCATCAAAATATACAGCAGCTCTAAAAAAGTGTTTGGTGCTATCCGTTAAGTAAAATTGAATTGGGGTGGC
>JAYUTD010000165.1:0-5286 GCA_043755305.1 Saprospiraceae bacterium | reverse complement strand
AATAACTCTGCGCATTGTCAAGATCACGAAGACCTGATTGAAAATAGCCTACTACTTTCAATGGCACTTGTTCTCCTTTTGTCGTGGTCACTTGTATCACATCACCGAGCTGGACCAACATTTTTTCCGCAATGCCTTTTCCTAATATTATGCTATTTGGTGTATTTTTTAGGTCAATGTAATTGCCCGCAATAACATAGTCGCTAAATAAAAACAATCGATTTTCGGATTCTACCTCTATGCCATTGATGATACCGGTGAGATCCACCACACCTACGTTGTAAAATACTTGCGCAGCCACCTTAGGTGCTACGCCCAACACACGATCGTCTCTTTTCACGGCGGCAATAATACTTGCGCTATTGTAGATTTCCAACCGCTCATTCTTGGGTTTGACCGACGCTATGAAATTATAATGGTCTTTGTATTTAGGAGAAATGTCAATGGGTTGGTCCTTGGACGGTTTAATCTCATTGTACAACCTAATATGCGGTGTTCGATTCAAAATTAAGCCATCCAGCAATCCATTGAGGCCTGACATAAAACTTAGCAATCCAATAAACATAGTTATGCTAAACGTGACGCCTATTGCAGCTACCAAAGTCTGTTTCCATCTTGCCAACAACAACGCTACAGAAATGCTTATGATTAGTTTGTATTTCATTTGACAGGATCTATGATTTCGTCTGCCAATCCAAGGCCTGAAAGTATTTCTACTTTTTGGTAATCCTTCAATCCTATCTTGACTTTGGCATTATGCCCACCTTTTATGATTACTGTGGAATCATTTAGTAAATATTGCCTCGGGATAAGCATTGCTTTTTCCTTGGTTTGAAGTACGATATTTGCTTCAAATGAAATATTGGGATATAACACCTCAGGTTGGCGTAAAAATTCGGCTTCTACCAAAAATGTTTTGCTCCGCTCATTCATAAGAGGGATAATTTTAGAGACCCGGCCCTCAAATACTTTGCCTTTGTAACTGTTTAAAGTAATCTGCACGGGCATGTCTTTTCGAATCTTTAAAATATCATACTCGTCTACCTGCATTTCCAATATAAATTTTTTGGCGTCGCCAATGATAGCAACGGCACTTTGGGCATTTACAGTCTCGCCTTTGGATTTAACAAGACTATACACTATGCCGTCTATTTCGCTGCGCAATACGTAATCGCTCACTAAATTTTTTGATATGCTTAGATTTTTTTTGGCTTGTCGGGAATTGAAGTCCAATTGCCGCTTGAGGTCATTGTACCTCACTACTGCTGAAAAATAAGCGGTCTTAGTATTTTGGTAAGCCAGTTCTTTTTGTTCAAGATCGATTTTTGCGCCTATCTGTTGTTGCCATAAGGACAATTGCCTGAAGTAGATCACTGAATCATTTTTCATCTTGCTAAGGGCAAGGGCTATAAGTAATTTTGCCTCATTGAGTTTACCGCGATTGGCATTGATGTCTGCAAAATCAGCGGAGAGTTGTGCATTTTCTTTATTGAGTTGCTGTGTTTTGTTTTGGATAGACAATATGGCTTGTCCTTTTTTGACGGTATCTCCTTCTTTGACATATACATTGCTGACGATTCCATTCACAGTTGCGAAAACTTGGTATTGGTTTTTACTTTTGATCAGACCGGATGCATAGATGGATTCGGAGATTGCGGCGAGCTGAGGTTTTATGGTTTGCACTCTTTCTTTGCATGAGGCGAAAAGACATATGCTGGTAATGAACAGTAAAACTTTAAGGTACATTTGGTAAAAGTAAGGTAATAAATAGCGATGTCGGATGACTTTTGTCAGGAAGAGGTATGATAAATATCAGATTGTTTGGCTATTTATTGTTTTACATATTATTTGCACAAAGGTTTGAACATGGTTGAATTCAATGGCAGCTAGGTTTTTATTATGAAATTGATTTAAGCCAAATGTAATTAATATGCAAAATGTATTATTTTCGCACAAAAATAAAGCAGGCATTGAAATTTATTTTTAACTTTTAATTAAAACAACTTTTCTTAAAATTTCCGTTATTACTTTTAACATTTCAATTGATCTATGTCAAAATTTATAATTACAAAGTGTCTATTATTGTTTATTACAATAACCATTAGTAATCGTTTATTGGCTGAACTGAAGGTGCTTGAAAAACAGCTGAACAAAAATGAAGTAGCTATTTACGCTATTAACACAGATCAATTTCCCTATACTGTTGAATTATTTATCAAAGCCAACAATGCAAGCCTGGATCGAAATATTCAACATAAATTTTTGGTAAATCCAGGCACACCCTACCAGGAAATTGTTGTCATTAAAGGAAAGAAAGGCTATTATTCCTATAAATTTGATTACAAATATTATGAAGGCAATCATCTCAATGTAGAGCATGACGCAGACTATGCATATGCTATTCCTGCAGGCAAGACTTATAAAATCATGCAAGGTTACGATGGCAAATTCAGTCACGCAGGTAAGAAAGCCATAGATTTTGAAATGCCTGTAGGATCTAAAGTATATGCTGCAAGAGAAGGTGTAGTACTTGATATAAAATCAAGTTCTGACAAAGGCTGTGCAAGCCCGGGTTGTATGAACCTTGCCAATTATATACTTGTATACCATAATGATGGAAGTATTGGCTCCTATTTTCATCTACAGAAAAATGGCTGTGTCGTTACCAAGAATCAAAAGATAACCAAAGGCCAACTCATCGGCTACAGCGGCAGTACAGGCTGGAGTTCCAAACCTCATTTGCATTTTGAAGTATATACAGAAAAGGATGGTGTGCAAAAGTCGGTGGCTACAAAATTTATTACGGCCACTGGGATTAAATATTTGTCGCAGTAGTCTTTTCCGTTGGGTGGTAATTTTTAACAATCCAATTTTATTTTCAAATTTCGATCTGTTAGCTTAGAATAGCTTGATGCTTGTCTGAAATGTGTCTGATATATGTCTGACATATATCTGACACCTATCAGACACCTTTCTGACACTTGTCTGACATGTGTCAGACACACATTTAACTTTATAGTACATACGACATAAAATATCCGTCTGAATATTAATAAATTATGAAATATTACCTATTTATAGAAATTTTTACAAAACCACCAAATGTTTTTGGAATTAAATTTTTCATTCTTTCTAAACACCATTTATTGAGACCTATACAATCGTGAATCATTATTTAAACAATGAATCCACAAAGGCCGTCTTATTGAACACCTGCAATTGATCAATACCCTCGCCTACACCAATATATTTGATTGGAATTTTAAATTGGTCTGATATCGCCAAAACTACGCCTCCTTTTGCAGTGCCGTCCAATTTAGTAAGCACTATACCGGTCACATTAGTTGCTTCAGTAAATTGCCTCGCCTGTTCAAGCGCATTTTGACCGGTAGAAGCATCAAGCACGAGTAAAGTCTCATGGGGTGCTCCGGGCATTTTCTTTTCTATGGATTTTCTTATCTTAGTCAACTCATCCATTAAATATTTTTTGGTGTGCAACCTTCCTGCAGTATCAATGATGGCCAAGTCTAAAGACATATTTTGTGCAAATTGAACTGTCTCGTAACTTACAGCTGCCGGATCTACATTCATGCCTTTGGTAAAGAAATACGAGTCGGATCTCTCTGACCAAATCTTGAGTTGGTCTGCTGCAGCTGCCCTAAATGTATCGCCTGCGCCTAAAACTACCCCTTTGCCCTTTTTTCTAAATTGATGCGCTAGTTTGCCTATAGTAGTGGTTTTGCCTACACCATTGACTCCGACTACCAATATTACATGCGGGCTGTGGCCTGTTGGCAATTCATAGTCTTCGCCTTCGTCTGTTTTATTTTCAGAAAGTACAGCTACTATTTCTGATTTTAATATAGCATTAAGCTCATTGGTATTTAGGTATTTATCTTTAGCAACCCGATGCTCAAGTCTTTCAATAATTTTCACCGTTGTAGCAAGGCCTACGTCTGCAGAAATTAAGATTTGCTCTAAATCATCAAGGAAAGATTCGTCCACTTCAGATTTTCCTGCAATGGCTTTTGTCATCTGCGTAAAAAAAGAAGTTTTCGTTTTTTCTAAACCTTTGTCAAGGTCTTCTTCTTTTTCCTTGGTAAAAAATTTTTTAAAAAAACTCATAGATGGATTTGAATTGAATATTAATTATAATACAAAAAGGGCTTTTCTGACAGAAAAGCCCTTTTTCAGTTTGTTTTGAAAAGCATAACAAGGCTTACTTGCTTTGCTCCATAAATTCTTTTACCTTATCCTTATGGACGATATTTTCTTTATAAGAATACCTGCCGGTTAGAGGATCTTTTACACTTCTTATGATTTTTACCCAATCCCTACCAGAACCAACATTTGCTGCTCTTTGGGCAACCTTTGCGTTTTTTGATACTTTAGCCATCTCTTATTATTTTATTTCTTTGTGAACAGTCATTTTTTTCAAAGTAGAATTGTACTTTTTCAACTCCATTCTATCAGGAGTATTCTTCCTGTTCTTTTGGGTTACATATCTTGATGTACCAGGCATACCGCTTGATTTATGCTCTGTACATTCTAGTATGATCTGTATTCTATTGCCTTTTGACTTCTTTGCCATTTTTAGGTAACTTTTATCTTGTTATTTTAATTTTACACCTGTATTTACTCCTTGTGCATTCAATGCCTTTACATATGCGTACAAACCCAATTTATCGATAGTACGCAAAGCAGCGCAAGATACCTTCAAGGTAACCCACTTATCTACCTCAGGCATATAGAATCTTTTGCTCTGCAAATTCGCTTCAAATCTTCTTATTGTCTTCACATTGGAGTGAGACACCTTATTTCCTTTCATCGAAGACTTTCCAGTTAATTGACAAACTTTCATTTCTTTGTTTTTTTTCTGTTTAAATTATAGTTTCTTTTGTGTGACTCCGGAAGGATTCGAACCTTCAACCGCCTGATTCGTAATCAGGTACTCTATCCAATTGAGCCACGGAGCCAATAAAATCGGTCATTCCTTTCCCTTACCCCTTCAAAAGAGAGTGCAAAGATACAATTAATTTTTAATCTTACAAATATTTTTATTAGAAATATGAAATATGCTGTAATTCAATAGGTTTAAGCCCATTTTTTTTAGACAAAAGGGCAATTGCATAAGTTTTACTCAAAACATTCGTTTTGTTGTGCAAATATAGCAGAAATAAAATACTTTACTAAATTGTGAACCTACTTGTTGTTATATATTCTATAAGTTCAGAGCAGCACATTAAAAAGTTGATTTACATTATTGACCAGCGATAAAAACCTATC
>JAYUTD010000164.1:0-2100 GCA_043755305.1 Saprospiraceae bacterium | reverse complement strand
TAGCTGCCTTTATTTTTCTTAAAAGGGTCCTATAACTTATACCTAATTCATGTGCTAATTCTTGTCTTGTTTTTAGTTTTTCAGTATTCATTATTTTCACGAATTTTACATTAAATCACATCTAACATATGCCACTAACCCAATAAACAACAATACATGCTGTTTATAGCTTTCCAATTACTGTCTTGCAACCTTTTGCACAACACTTGCGGTTCCTGTTTATAGAAGCTATCCATCTAAAACACGCAAATCTCACCTCTGTAAAAAAATTCGATCCACCATTGGAGCAACTTTTACCTGGAGCACAAAAACCCGCTCCACCCAAAATTTGCTCCAACTTTGGAGCAGCTTTTCGTGGAGCACAAAAAACCTGCTCCGGAAAAAGGTGCTCCATTTTTTTTAAAATAAAAAGCAGTAATTATTTTTTATGGTTCTCTCTTGTCGCGGCTTACTTTCTCTTCTTTTTGGTTAATGATTTCGACACTTTTGGATTGACCGGATATTGAGCATCGCCTATCACAAAACTAAAATCACCAAATACACTGTTATTGATTGTATCTCCCGGATAAGGGGCTATTGTAGAAAATTGATGGCAACTAGTACATGTATTGGTTTTTTGTACATAGCTTTCCAATGTAGTGTTTGCTACAATAGCACTGCCACTCGTCATGCCTGAGGAAGTAAGGCTAAAGGGCGCTTGTATTGGAGTAGTCGGTTGCGGCCTTGGCGTACTCGACCATATTACATCCACAAGTTGGTAATACTGCCACACTGAATTGGGATAAAAACTTTTGATATTGGCTTGCATCATCTGATTGATAGGCGCAGCATTGTTTGCATCTATTGCATTCGCCCTGGTAATTTGTATTGGCACAGGCGGGGCTTTTTTGAGATAATAAGGCGGTGAAGTATTGGGCCTACATGTGACTATGACCGTAGTGTCTTTTCCTTTGGCAGTTTTGTATGTAACATTTTTATTCTGGCAATTTTGTGCGTAAAAGTTGTATCCGTATGGATGGGTATACGGATCAATGGCATTATATGCATTGTCGATCTGCTCGAAGGTAGCCCAGGCCCATGTGGGTTGGGATTCTGTTTTGTGTAAGATATGCAGGCCCACCAGTGCCACAGTAGTCGTCCGCAATTTATTGGTGGTGGCATCCAGCACCGTAGCGGTTGATAATTTATAGCGTTGCCACTGGGATGAGGAAGGGTTTGGCACCTCCATCCATGCGGCTTTGAGTTCTATGGCACCAACATTTCCATTGTACTGCCCCTGAGGAAATTGGATAGGCACACCTGCCTTTACAGAATCGTGCTGTGTGATGGCATTGTAGTATTGGGTAGATACGATAAAATCATAGTAATCTTTATTGAGCATAATCTCATACCATACATTTGTACCATTCTGTGCACCCAGCCAATTAGGCACACCAAATGGCGCTGCCTGATGGACAGAGAAATTGTCAATCGTATCACTGGAATCAAATTTTGCGGAGAAAGTAAGAAGCTTTGTTTTCGTTTTGCTCATCAACAATCTCTGGGTCTTGAATTTTATTGCATACTGCTCAGAAACAAGTGTGCCCCAATCTGGTGGAGCTACTCCATTTTTTTGAAACAACACATCTTTTGGCATGTACGTTTCCCATTGCACCGGAGACAGGTCGCCCGGGTCACCAAACCCTTTTGTGGTATTGACGGGCCAATTGAGTGATATGAATTCCTGCCAAGCAAAACAATCCATCTGTGGTTGCCCCGGAGTCAGCACATCACCGGGCACTACATTATTGAAATTGATTGTGGTCGGTGTCAGTGCATTGTTTGGGGAATAACACTTACAGGTATTGGCAGCTTGTATGCCCTTAGGATTTATCGGTTTATTGGAATGGAAAAAGCCCTGATAGATAAGCGGAAGGGTGCAAAAAAATAAAACTGAAATTTGTTTTAAATTAAGATGGATACTTTTCATTTTTTATTGGTTTAAGCATTAGTTAAAAAAGGGCAACACAGCCGCATAGCAAAGCTGCATTGCCCGACAATCTCTTATAAAGTAATGGTCATTTGTATACTGCCTATGTTGTCCGTAAGGCCTGCACCATA
>JAYUTD010000163.1:0-5293 GCA_043755305.1 Saprospiraceae bacterium | reverse complement strand
TCCACTGGCTCTCCTATTCTGGCAGGAAGAGCAGTATGTAATTCGACCAAAGTATCAATGTGCTTTAGTAATGCTCCGCCACCGGTTAGAACCACGCCTGCAATTAGTTTATTTTCAAATCCGGATCTCTTGATTTCCCAAAGTACGTAATCAAAGATTTCTTCAACTCTGGCCTGGATTATTTTTGCAAGGTTTTTTTCTGAAATGCTTTTGGCTTCCCTGCCTTTGAGCACCGGAATGGTAATCCTTCTGTTGTCCTTAACCATGTCAGCCAACGCTACTCCAAATTTTACTTTAAGTTTCTCTGCCTGGTCAGCCAATACAGTACAGCCTTCTTTAATATCTTCTGTAATAATATTGCCACCAAATGGAATAACAGCAGTGTGTCTTATGATATTGTCTTTAAATATCGTGATATCAGTAGTGCCTCCGCCAATATCGACCAGCACTACACCTGCTTCCTTTTCCTGGTCATTCAATACAGCTGTAGCAGAAGCTATTGGCTCCAAAGTAATATCTGCGATTTCCAGACCTGCCTTTTCGATACATCTGATGATGTTTTTTGAAGCGGTCATCTGGCCGGTAATAATATGAAAGTTGGCTTCCAATTTATGACCAGACATGCCTATAGGGTCTACAACGTCTTTTTCATCGTCTACTGTAAATTCCTGGGGTATAACATGTAAAATTTTATCTCCAGGAGGCAAAGCAATGCGATACATATCTTTGATTAATCTTTCGACATCATCATTTGAAATTTCTGCATTGTGGTCTGCTCTTGTAAGATAACCCATGTGGTGATGACTCTTGATGTGTTGCCCTGCAATACCAACATGCACAACTTTAAATCTGCACCCTGCAGTCTTCTCAGCTATCTCGACAGCTTCTCTGATTGCTTTAACAGTTTTATCAATGTTTGATACAACACCTCTTGCTACACCTTCAGATTTAACTGTTCCAAAGGACACCACTTCCAATCTATTGTATTCATCAATGAGACCTGCTATGGCACATACTTTGGTAGTACCGATATCAAGTGCAACAGCAATCTGCTGTTTAGCTGGGGTCTTCTCAGTGAGCCATCCAAATCTTTTCTGTGGATTTAAACTTGTACTCATGTTATTATTATTAATTTAGTTTAAAAATTCTGTTTGTGATTTCTTTGCCACTACCTGGCCTTTATAATTAAGTTTTAATGCTGTAAATTTTCTCCAACCTTCACGCGGGAGGCCATCTTTATAAAATATTTTTAAATTATCAAATTTATCTTTTAAATCGGAAGCATCTCCAATGGTAATTTCTTGTCTTCCTATTTTAGGTATCAGGATAATTTCTCCTTCTTCGTTGACATCAATCTGCTCTATCAATGCAGACAAAAATTCATCTTTGAAAATCTCTAATGAAATTTTATATACATCTTTAAGTTTACTGGGCTTCTCTGATTTAAGTATGCCTTCCTGATACAATTCAAAATGTCCTGTAGCCAAAGGTACTCTAATGGCAGACTTTTCTACAGTAGGCACCTGATCACCCTCTTCATCAAAATAGTAGCTCTTATTGCTACTGTCCATAACCCTTACAACAGGCTGTTTTTGTACAATCCATACATTCAATTTATCTTTTGAATCCAGAAATACTTCTACTTTTTTTATTCGCTTGTCTGCCTTAAGTAAAGCTTCCAATTCATCGGTTTCAATATTCTTTATACTGGCTTGAGTAACATCGTAACCTGTAAATTTCTTAAACAAAATTTTGACATCTTGCTCATTGATCAGGTCTTTATTGCCCCTAAGTGGCTTGATCTTAACTACCAAATTATTTACATTGCCATTCAACTTACGCTGCACAGAAAATATAAACAGTATAGATATAAGACTCATGATGGCCGTCCACATGATTCTTTGTCTTAATACTGGTATGTCTATGCTTTTTATCATTTCCTTTCTTCCTATAACATTAGTTGTCGTTACTTTCTAAAATGGCATTAATCTTTGGGATAAGCAAATCTATATTACCTGCTCCCAATGTCAATACTACATCATAGTCTCTTGCCTTTACTTTGTCTAAAATTTCAGTTTCGTTTAGTAAAGACTTATTTTTATTCTCAATTTCACTTAGCAGCATTGCTGAATTTACTCCTTCAATGGGCAATTCTCTTGCAGGATATATTTCCATAAGAACCACTTCATCCAATTTGCTCAACTCTTCTGCAAAACCCTTTGCAAAATCTCTTGTTCTTGTAAAAAGATGTGGCTGAAAAATTCCCAATATCTTTTTATTGGGATAGACCATTCTTGCCGCACTTATTGCCATTTTTAATTCTGTTGGGTGATGTGCATAGTCATCGATATAAATTTTATCTTTTTCTACAATCCACTCAAATCTTCTTTTAATGCCTTTAAAGTTTTCTATACCTGATACAATGTCATTCTTGTCCTTTCCTAAAAGCAAAGCAATGGTTATTGCTACGGCAACATTACTCACATTATGGTAACCCGGCATACGCAAAGCAATATGATGGATAGATCCATATGAGCTTACAAAGTCAAATATTACCCTGCCATTTTCAACTTTCAGTATAGAAAGAAATACGTCACATTCTTCACTAAAACCAATAATGATTACTTTGTATTTTTGCTTTAGCTCTACCAACACTTTTTGGCCTAAATCTTGCGCCGCAACTTCAGAAAGCAATAGATAACCGCCTTCCACTGTTTTATGCATAAAAGCCAAATAACTTTCTTTAACTTTATCATCGGTCCCATATATATCCAAATGGTCCGCATCAATTGAGTTCACCACTGCAATGTATGGAGACAAATGCAGGAATGAACGATCAAATTCATCTGCTTCGACGACTACATAGTCGCTGTCTCCTATAAAATAATTGGTCTCATATCCGGTCAGGATACCGCCTAAAAAAGCAGCTACATTTTCTTTGCAATGCAAAAGAGTATGTGTTACCATTGCGCTGGTTGTTGTCTTACCATGGGTGCCAGCGACTGCTATTGTCTTGCTTGACCTTGATATTACACCGAGCAATTCTGCACGCTTCATCATAGGTATACCTCTGTTGAGCAAATGTACAAGCTGGGAGTGGTCTTTAGGCACAGCCGGAGTATACACTACTAAATCAATATGCAAAGGAAGCAAAGACACATCATCGTTATAATGAACATTGATACCTTCCTCTGTTAATTTTTTTGTAAGCACAGTTTCTGTTTTATCGTAGCCTGACACTTTGACTCCTTTGGTATTGAAATACCTGGCCAGAGCACTCATTCCAATGCCTCCGATACCTACAAAAAAAACACATTTTATATCTTCTATCTTCAAAGTCATTTATTCATTTTATTTATCAGGCCCTCCACATGCAATGCTATTATTTTAGCAGCATCATGTTGGCCTAATTTCAGCAAATTGCTTTGCAATATTTGTTGTTTTTGGTCATCATATATCAAGTCAAATAAAGCAGGCAAAAGTTTTTCCTTTGCTTCTGCATCTTTGATTAACAATGCAGCACCTTCATTGACGAGGGCCATAGCATTGTGTGTTTGATGGTCTTCTGCAACGTTTGGAGAGGGGACAAGAATTGTAGGTTTACCCAACAATGCAAGTTCCGATATGGTCAGTGCACCAGCTCTGCTTACTACTACATCAGCTGCTTTATAGGCAGTGGACATGTCTTCAATAAAAGGCATTACTTTTACATTTGGCAATTTTGCTACAGATGATTTTGAAAACTCTTCGTAGTACAGTTTACCAACCTGCCAAATGATTTGAATATCAGAATGCGCCTTTATCAAATCGACCTGCTGAGCAATAGCATCATTAAGCGTTCTGGCCCCCAAGCTACCGCCGAATACGAGTGTAGTTTTCTTATTTGTATCGACTCCTAGTTTAGCTCTGGCCTCCTCCGTTGTAATATCTGCTGAGACAATCTGTGCTCTCACAGGATTGCCACTCAATATGATCTTATTTTTATCAAAAAACTTGTCCATACCTTTGTATGCAACAAATATGTTTTTCGCTTTTTTACTCAATATTTTATTCGTCAACCCTGCGTAAGAATTTTGCTCTTGTATAAAGTAAGGAATACCCATCCAACCACACATTTGCAAAAGAGGACCACTAGCATAGCCTCCGACTCCAATAGCAACATCCGGCTTAAACGATTGAATAATGGACCTTGCCTTTAACAAAGATTTTAAAACTTTATATGGAAGTAACAGATTTTTAAGCGTAAATTTTCTTTGTATACCTGCTATTTCCAATCCTTCAATCTTATATCCTGCAGCTGGAACTTTTTCCATCTCCATTTTTCCTAACGCACCGACAAACAAAATTTGTGTTGATGGGTCTAAACTCATTAAGGCATCAGCAATGGCCACTGCTGGAAATATATGACCCCCAGTACCTCCACCGCTAATTATTACCTTCATTTCTTACTTGTTCTATTACTGCCAATTCTCTTTTTTCTTCTTCAGCTTGCTCTGCATTTCTGCTTACACTCAATATTATTCCCAGTGAGATACATGTAAATAATAATGACGTTCCACCCATACTTATCAGAGGCAAAGTCAATCCGGTGGCTGGTACTAACTGAACAGACACACTAATATTGGCAAATGCCTGAACTACCAGGTTGAGGCACAAGCCCATTGCAAGAATTGCCCCAAATGCCTTGGGGCTTCTTGTCACTATTGTGATACACCTTATTAAAAGCCATAAGTACATGCTTAATATAAAGAGACCACCAACTATACCATATTCTTCACAGATTATGGCATAAATACAATCTGCATATGCATAAGGCAAATGATTGCGTTGAATGCTATTGCCCGGACCTACACCAAATATACCGCCAGATGCAATGGCTATCTTTGATTGTTGAATTTGATACACATCATCGGACGAATTTAAAAAAGTCATCACCCTTGTTTCCCAGGTTTTACTTCTTACAAACTCCGGAAATTTCAATCCAACCTGGTATATGGTAAAGCCAACAATCAGCCCACTTATTAAAAGCATAAATACATACTTCAATGAAATACGGCCTACAAACATAAGGATAATACATGTAGCGAAAAGCAGTGCCCCCGTAGATAAATTGGAAGGAGCAATTAAGCCACAAATTAATATCACAGGCAATATTATTGGCAAAAATGCACTTTTAAAGTCTTTGATGTAATCTTGTTTTGTTGCCAAAGATTTAGAAACAAATATGATTAGCGCAATTTCAGCAAGATCTGAAGTTTGAAATGTCTTATCTATCCATGGAATGGTAATCCAC
>JAYUTD010000162.1:0-5302 GCA_043755305.1 Saprospiraceae bacterium | reverse complement strand
AGGCAGCATTATCGATTACCTTTTGACCATAGGACAATACATCCGGGTCTTTACCAAGTCGGTATGCACTTCTCAAAGCGCCATATTGGCATTGAAATCTCTCGCCTACATCATCTACCAAGCTTTCATATTCCTTATAATATTTTAATGCTTTTTCATAATCCTGGGTATAATTAAATGCAATTAAAGCTGACTTATACAATGACTTGTTGTAATACTTATTGAAACCATCTTTCAGAATAGATTCATAATCCTGCAATGATTTTGCATATGCCTTCAATACATTATTGGACTCTGCTCTAAAATACCTAGCATCGTTTTTGTAGTAGCCAGACGGAAATTTAGTGAGATAATCGCTAAAAGAAGCACTGGCCTTTGGATAATCTGCATTATTGAATATTGCATAAGCAAGATGATAGGTAAGGGAATCAATGCCGAGTCCTGACATTTTATATCCTATGGTATCAAGGTATTTCAAATAGCTATCGGCATTTACCAAATTGTCAATATATATCTCTTGAATTGCTTTGAGTGCCTCAGCCCTTTCTGTTGGGCTAGGGTTGGCAGCAACTACTTTTTTGTAATAAGACATGGCATTCATATAGTCGCCCCTATTGTAATTTATAAGCCCCAATTTGAGATGGGCTTCATTGAAGAAAGCTGATTTTGCTCCATATTTGCTTATAGCATCTATGAAATATGTAGCTGCTTTTTCTCTGTCCCCCAATGCAAGATAAGTGTCTCCGGCCTGTATTGTAGCATCGTCACCATACTCTGAGTTTGAGTGTTGATTGATGATCTCATTCATCGTGTTGATTTTTTCCTCCAATTGATTGGTCAGCCCTTCAATCAATCCCCGCTGGAATAAGGCATAAACGTATCCTCCTTGCTTTCTGGAGATGGCCTGTTCGTAAAACTTCTTTGCTTCGTAAAAATTTCTTGCTTTAAAAAGACAATCTCCGGCTCTAATAAATGCATCCGGCAACACCCTGTTTAAGACATAGTCGTTTTTGATTTCTTCTCTGTTGATATTTATGCCAACGATGGCATTTTTAAATTGCAACTCTGCATTTTTAAATTCTCTGGTTTTTAAATAATTGTATCCCTGCACATAGTGTCCCATGTAAGTTGCGGCATCCGATGGAAGATCATTGACACCATTTGAAAATTCAAAGTATTGGTCTATCAATTTGATGCTCTCTACATAATTCCCTTCAGTATTTTTTATTTGCCCTTTCCAAAAATAAGCTTGTGATGTATAATTTCTATCCAATGGATACTTCAACGATTTTTCCAAATAAACCATTGTTTCTTTTTCATTGCCTTCAGCATAATATTGAATACCCAGTTTCAGTGCTATACTCTGATAAGTCTTTCTTATTTTTTCCGTAATACGCGGCAACGATTCAATAATTTTTATAGAATTAGCATAATCCCCGGAATTGACTAAAATATCATTGATCAGCTCCTGTGCTTCGCTGTAGTACCTTGAATTTTCCTTTAAATCTATCAACACATTGATAGCTTCTCTTTCGCTTCCAAGCTCTGTAGAAATCTTTCCATAATTAAAAGTGGCCTCTTCCTTCATGTTTAAGTCATAAGACATGGCTGCAACTTTCTTAATGGCAGAGCGTGCCGAATTTTTATCGCCTGACTTTATCAGACAATCGGCTAAATAATAATTTGACAGCTGTCCCATTTTGGAATCCAAGTTGGTCAATTCCAAAAAATTATCTTTTGCTTTGTCGCATCTATTGGACTTGTATTGCGTAAATGCAAGCTGGTAAAATTCTTCCGCTGAAAGTTTTTCGGTATGAGATTCGTAGTATTCGAGATGTGGCAATGCCCTGTCGTAATCGTCTCGATTGTAATATGCTTGTCCAAGCAAAAGCCTGATTTCGTTGGTATTTTCATTGCTTGAATCGGTTATTTTTTGTTCTCCATAACTGATCAACTTATCGTAATCCTTTTGTGCAAAATAGATCTGACAAAGGTAATAAGGTATTTGTTTTGAGTACAAAACTGAATTGGCTGCTCTTTTAAAACTTTCAATGGCTCCATTGAAATTGTTTTCAAAATACTGACACATGCCATAATAATAATTGTTGCTATAGAAGTAAGTATTGCGCAATTCTTTGGCGATGGAAAATTCATTGATAGCATCTTTAAACTGCTTATTAATAAAATAAGAATATCCTTTTTTAAAAGCCAATTCGCTCATTTCTATTTCTGTTAATGCTAGCGGGTTGGGGATTTTATCATAATATAGTATAGCGTCCTCGTATTTGCCATTATTGTAGCAATAGGAGGCATATTCCAAAATAGCAGGAATCGCTTCTGGTTTATTGTAATGGTATTGAATGATACGTTTGATGTTCATTTCGGCACCTATGGCATTTAACCTTATTCCAGCTATAGCTGCATCAACTTCTGCTATTGTGTATAATCTGTCACAAGGCAAAAAAACTGGCCTTTTTTGCTGATCGATAAAATCCTGGATGGCAATTTTTGAAGGGCCATACAGACTATGGTCAAATAAATATTGACCTATCAAATAGCCATTATTTTCATTTTGATTCTGGATACTGGTCTCCTGACCATACAACATCACATAAACAAAAGAAAGAATACTTAATAAGTAGTATTTCATTTAGATATATATTAATATTTTTCTATTATTTGCAAATATAAGACGAAAATTGGAATAATACAGGTCGAAATGATGGAATACAAGGATTTTTTTAGGGCAATTTTACACCTTAAAACAGATGAATATATTTCAATATGTTAGAGGATGTAAAAATAAAATTAGGTTTTATTTACTTCCAACTTGCTTATTTTTCGCAAAACTCAATGAAATACCCATCAGGGTCTTTTACAAATAGTTGTTTAATTCCATCCGGCCTACATTTTATAGGTTTGTATTCTATGTCTTTATATTGAAGCAAGAAAGAAAGCAATTCATTCACATCATGGTGTCGAAACGCAAAATGCAATCGCCGTGAAGAACTACTTATATCTGCTCTATTTACATTAAGTATTAAATGTAATGCCTGATTGTTGCCAATATCCAACCACGCTCCATCGAAATCAAAATCTGGTCTTGACAAGATTGGAAAGCCTAGCAACGTATGGTAAAAAAATAAACTCTTCTCAAGGTCACTTACTTCAATAGTATAATGGTCAAAAGAAAAGTTTATTTTATGGTCAATGGCCATCCCACATAAGGTAAGCCTTTAAAAAATCGTCGATATTGCCATTCAGGACGGCATCTGTATTCCTGGTTTCGAAATTGGTCCGATGGTCTTTGACCCTGCGGTCATCGAGCACATAGGACCTGATTTGTGAACCCCATTCGTTTTTGCGTTTGGTGGACTCAAGTTTGTCCCTTTCGGCTTTTTGCTTTTCGAGTTCAATTTCATAGAGTTGAGATTTTAACATTTGCATTGCTTTGTCCCTGTTCACATGTTGGGATCTTTCTTGCTGACATTCTATCACAATGCCGGAAGGCAAATGCCTCAATCGGACGGCAGTCTCTACTTTATTGACATTTTGACCACCAGCACCACTTGCTCTAAAGGTATCCCATTCGATATCTGCGGGATTGACTACTACCTCGATGGTGTCATTGATCAATGGATGCACAAATACTGAAGCAAAAGAAGTCATACGCTTGCCTTGTGCATTGAATGGACTGACCCTTACAAGCCGGTGCACCCCATTTTCACCTTTGAGCAAGCCGTACGCAAACTCGCCGGATACTTCCAGTGATACTGATTTGATACCGGCTACATCTCCAGCCTGGTAGTATAACTCGGAAACTTTAAAATCATTTTTCTCTGCCCACATCAAGTACATGCGATGGAGCATCTCTGCCCAATCACAGGCTTCTGTACCGCCAGCTCCGGCATTGATTTCAAGTACCGCATTGAATTCATCTTCCGGTTTATCCAATGTTGTTCTGAATTCTACATCGTCAATGATGGCTTTGGCTTCTATGTATTTAGCCTCCACCTCAGCTTCTGTAGCTTCGCCTTCTTTTTGAAACTCAAGCAAAATTTCAGCGTCATCTACGACCCGCTTAATGTCATTGTACTTGGCAACCCATGTCTTATGGGTTTTCAATTCTTTGAGCAAACTTTCTGCTTTCTCACTGTCCTTCCATAGGGCTGGATCTGCAGCCAATTGCTCTTTTTCTTCTATCTGAATGATCCGGTTATCGATGTCAAAGATACCCCCTTATCAATGTCAGACGCTGCTTTAACTCAGAGAGTTGCTCGATTGTCATGTCTGTCCTCTTTTATGGTTTTAACACCTCGATATAAAATACCAATTCTGATTTTGGAGGAATTGGTCCTGATGGTTGATCTCCATAGCCAAGATTGCTTGGTATAAAGATAGTAGCTTTTGTACCTTCAGGTAAAAGCATAAGTGCTTCGTCCCATCCTGGTATTACATTGCCTGTTCCAACCGGAAATTTAATAGGGTCTCCAGTTTTAAATGAATTGTCAAACTCCTTACCATCTGTCAATACACCATAATAGTTAACAGAAACCGGCTGGCCTTTTTTAGCTACCGGTCCGGTGCCCTTTTCTGCAATGATGTACTGCAAGCCTGTTGCCGTTTTTTCTAATTTTAAAGTCTTTGCTTTATACTGAGCCAATAGACCTTCCAGATTTTTTTGAATTTCGGGAATTCTACCTGCAGAAATTTCTGCTTTCTTAGCTCTTTCTGCCTTCTTTTCATCCATAAATTTGACGAAAGAAATCGAATCTTTTATGTCTTTGACCGTAATCACATAATTGATCATTTTTTTACCTACCAGGTCTGGGTTTCCTTTAGGTATTGAATCCACAGGTATATGCAAAGTGAGGCTGTCTCCAACATTGGCTTGTGCAAAGATCTCAAAAAATGGATTTGGCGGAGTGATTTTTTGCCACCCTCTTGGCAATTGCATAGAAGGCAAATTGTTGGCGTCATTGTTATTTTGCAATACAGTAGTATCTGCAGACAATTTTACAGTAAAGAAAACTATATCGCTTTCTTTGGGCTTTGCTCCTTTTCCTTTGGTATGAATAGTGTATTCAAAACCATTTTTGGTTTTAAAAGTGCCGCCACCGCTTTGGCATGATATAATGCTTGCAAACAATGAAAGCACCAATAGTTGTTTTAAATATGTCATTTTAAAAAATTTTATTGTACGTAATTTGGTAATACTTTTGTAAATCGTGCAATTACATCCTCAAGCTTGGCATAAGCCGATCCTCCAGATGCATTTTTGTGGCCACCACCATTAAAATGA
>JAYUTD010000161.1:0-2109 GCA_043755305.1 Saprospiraceae bacterium | reverse complement strand
TTAATGCCAAAACCAAACTTTTGCCAAAAACTCGGGTGCAATGATGTGTAAGGAATCAATACCAGGACCCAATGAGTTACGACCCGGTCCAATGGTTTTTACCAAATTTAAATCAAATTTAATCTTATGCTGAAATCTATTACTAAAATCTACATCGAGACTATTTATTCTATTCGTATCCAAAGCATAAAATGTAGATGCAACATCATCTTCAAAATAAAATGCAACTCCATAAAAAAAAGGAGTAAAATTTCTTTTTTCCTCTAGGCTAATATTGGTACAAATTGGAGGTCTATTCTTTGGCATCTTTTGTTTTTTATATCCATAATAAAGGATCGTAAATTCATGTGCTTTATGAACTGTTTTATCAAAATACTTTACACCTAAGGTAAAGGAATTATCATTACATGGGGTTGGCTCCAAAAAGACTTGAATTGAATCTGTATATATGCTATTATAATCAGTAATAATTGTTTCTACTTTTGAGGAAAATAGACTTAAACTTTCCTTAGTACATTTAATGTTTCCAACAATTACTAATATCAAACCTGTTAAATAAAAAACAGCACCACCGAAATCTATTGGTACTCGAATAATTAAACTCGAGAACCGATGTAATACACTATTCCTTTTCATTCGATCACCTGTAAAAGTTTGGGCTTAGACTTAAAATTTGAGTCCTTTAGAATATACATTCCAGGTTTTATTTGATCTGTATTAAATTTGTTTTTATTTTTTCCAATTAGTTGAATTACTCTTCCAAAAGTATTGTATAATACTAATTCTGAAGAGAAATTATTTTCAGATCTAAATTTTATATTCAATACATCTCCTTTTCTTACAGGATTGGGATAGGTTACTATATCATTATAATTATAATCATTTTGGGCAACGATTGCAGTTAAGCCTATTTTCTGAATTGCCATTGTAAAACTAATAGATGGTGATCCATCAGTTGGATAGGCAACACATTTTACAAACCAATATGCTCCACTGGATATGTTGGGAAAAGTAAAGCTATATGATGGATTATTGATTGCACTGGTTGCTGAATTTTGCAGCACAAAGGGTTGAAAAGACGAGCTGGAACCTGCATACCAATATAAGTCAACTGGATACCTATCCACATCCAAATTGGTTGTTACTGTAATATTTTGCCCTGTCGTAGCAGAATTTGGACCATTTAGAGATAAGACATAGCTGTTACTCCATCCTGCCAGGGTACAGAAGTTCGTATTGATATTAAAGCTATTGTCATTATTATTTAATACCCCAACCGAAACACCATTAAAGTTACTATTAGGATCAGAAAAATATTGAATTCTAGACTGGCCGGATGGCAAGAGTGCCATAATAGTTCTTCTAGTTTGTCCTCCTTGCAAAAATGAATAACCTCTTCCAGGCAGAGCACCATTATCATTATCATGTCTTGCATTTAATAAATGACCTGTTTCATGAGCAAAGGTGAATCGAGCACCGATGGCATCAAGTCCCCTGACTACTGCGACGGGAAGGTTAGTATTAACAAAACCTGCCACAGAGCCGAAAATAGTATCGGTCTGAGTAAAGCCCCATTGTCCTAATACGACAATGACATCGGCCTTATACTGATTCCTCGCCGTAGTTACTTGAATATTTGACGACAAGTCTCCTGCCCAAGTTGTAATTTGTGTTGCAAGACAGTTTGAACAAGGTTCATTTAGGTTTGTTGCATAAACACCGGCACTATAAAATCTTCCATTTATACCACTATTCGCGCATGCTGTATTTAATTGTGCAACTCCAGTCAGGCCAGTTGAAACAGGATTAATACAACTTGCAGCAGCAGAAGTATACAAAATCAAAATTTTTATTCTACAGTTGTCGCTATTAGGCCCAGTACGGCTTTCTAATATTTTATTTAACTCTGATTTGTCTTTGATTAGTGAATTAATCGGACAATAATCTGAAGGGTACTTTCGAGGATCATGTAGCAAAATCACACTTAGACCTAATCCCAATACTTCTACAGTATAATATTTATCATTGGAATTTATATAGCCAAAGTAGCCATCACCGTCGTTTATCAATTCTATTATATCTTCATCATTCTTTTTACCATTGATCTTA
>JAYUTD010000160.1:0-2109 GCA_043755305.1 Saprospiraceae bacterium | reverse complement strand
CAGAAGGCCGTTAATATTATGTCCTTGTTGAGATAACTCTAATGAAATTTGTTTGCAGATTTTATAAATTTTTCGGTACAACAAATTGCTTAGACTTGCCCCGATTACTACAAAAATTGCAAACTCAAAATTAGCAAGGAACGCAAGTGCAATATATGTACTAAGCATTACTGCATTTTGGGCAGCATTAAAGTAGTTGGTCATAGTCTGCATCAATCTGCTTACTTCTACTGTAAGTGTATTGTGTATGCGGCCTGCATCTAATTTTAAAAAGCCCTGATAACTAACAGCCTCCAAATCGCTGATAAGCATGTACCTGACTTTCTTCATAAAGTAATGCCGGGTTTTGATCTGATAATTCATTTGCATGAACTTGATAAAACCTTTAATTACAAACATGGATACCAGAAAGATTAGAACTGAATTTATGTTAAGGGGAAAACCAATTGCCTGAATAAAATCTGTGATATAATGCAGACTACCTAACACCTGTTTGCCATGTGTACTATGTGCACCATCTGCTGTACCTGTAGCTTGTAGCAATGGAATAAACATAGCTAATCCTATTCCATCTAATAAGCTGACAATTACACTTAGGAAAAGTGTAACAAATATTCTTTTACCGGTCAGCCGATAGTAAAACTTAAAATATGCCCCAAACTTATCTGTAATCTTCATTGTATTGTGTCAAATAAATTATACTTATCTACACATTTTTTTATAGAATAAACCTCTTTATAAAAAATTATCAGCAAATATTTTTTGCTTGGGAATTTGCCAAAACGAGTTACTCGATATTATTTCGCTAAACTTTTTATTGCTATCACCACTCCCAAACAGACTTACTTTTGGCACTTTAGTATTCATAGCCTTTTCAATACCTGCAAGCACATCCCTTTTTTGGTAACCTGTATGAATTATATATTCGTTTGATGTTCTACCATTTTGCCTTGTTCCAACATTTACAGTAGGAACCCCATAAAATGGTGCTTCTCTTATGCCTGCACTTGAGTTCCCTATTATAAATTGAGCATGTTCCAACATAGCCAAAAACGACTCAAACCTTACCGAAGGAAATATTCTAAACTTAGGGTTATTGGCCAAACGTTTTATCTTATTAAGCACCAACGCAGAACCATTATCATTATTAGGGTAAATAACAATATAGTTATATTCAGAAGCCTCTAATGCAGCTGCGTAAGCTTCTGCATATTCGTCCATATTATCTACCTCTGTTGTTACAGGGTGAAACATAGAAACTGCATAGTTTTGAAAAGGTATATCGTAATAACCCAACACATCATTTAATGATGGAAGTGTTTCACTCTTCATAGCATCCATGTCGGGAGAACCAATTACAAAAATATTTTCAGCTACTTCACCCATTTGTTGCAGCCTTTTCTTTGCCTCTTCGTTGGCTACAAAATGTGTGTGGCTTAGCTTAGATACTGCATGACGAATCAATTCATCGACAGTACCGGATAGTTCACCACCTTCTATGTGTGCTACCAAAATATTATTAAATGCACCTACAGTTGCTCCTGCCAGGGCTTCGAGACGGTCGCCATGTACTAAAATCAAATCAGGTTCTATCAGGTGAATATATTTAGCAAACCCTTCAATAGTTCTTGCAATCATAAGATCCATAGAAGCACCTGCATCGTTGTTGATGTATTTATAAATATTGTCGTATCCGCATTTTTCAATCTCATGCACGGTATAGCCATACTTCTTATCCATGTGCATACCGGTCACAAAAATGTGAACCTCAAACAGTTCATTTTTTCGCAGTATTTCAATCAAAGATTTTAGCTTTCCAAAATCAGCTCTTGTACCCGAGAGAAAAACGATCTTCTTTTTTTCCATTACTTGTACTCCTAAACTATGTATTCCTGTTGTATTTGAATATCCACATCAATATCCTGAGAAGCAGTTTTTCCCAAAACATTTTCAAATTCTTCAGCAAGCATACCCCCTTTACCCGGTCTTTTTACCCATATATTTTCCATAGTAAAAACATCGCCTTTTTTAATTGGCTTGATGGTGCATATAGTTGCAAAAGCAAAGTCTATAGTTACTTGTTCTTCATTGGCCGGGCCTTTGTGTCCG
>JAYUTD010000159.1:0-5316 GCA_043755305.1 Saprospiraceae bacterium | reverse complement strand
TGGGTGATTTGCAAATTATAGGCAGTAGCATAAATAACTTGACTGGATTAAACAACATTAAATATATCCAAGGCAGTCTTTATATAGGGAGCACCAATGTCACTAACACACTAGGCCTTGGCAATCTAAAAAAAGTAGATGTATCCATTTCTTTTACCTTCAATAGTTTACTTGTAAGCATTGGTGGATTAAATCAATTGACGCATGTGGGCTACGCTTTATTAATTCAATCCAATCCATTACTGACTTCCATTGATTTTAATAATCTAAAATCTGTTGGCTATGCAAATACAGGACCCGATGACAGTACAATAGGTATTTTTGGCAATACAGCCCTTTCTACATGCAATACTTTTAAGTCCTTAAAAGAATTTAATGGTGAATTTACTTTTGGCAGCAATACATCGCTCCAGAGTATTTTAGGATTTGATAGTTTAAAAATAGCGAACTCAATTAAAATTTACGATCAAAATTTAAATAATTTAAATGGCTTTAGCAATTTGGATTCTTTGAAAAAACTATACATCAACGGACCCAATCAATTGACCAATCTCAATCCTTTCACCAATATCATGACTATTGATGAATTAACATTGGCTTATTGCCCAAAATTAAAAAACATTGATGGCTTTTCCCAATTGACAAAAGCAGGCGACATAATACTTGCAAGTAGTGCTAGTATCAAAAGTGTAAATCTTCCGAATTTAAAGAATGTTGATATGCTAAGCTTGTCAGGCTTAGATAGTCTGGTAACGCTTGACAATATTGGAAGTTTGGAAAGGGTTCATCAGGTAGTTGCAATAACTCAAAATGAGCGTCTTGAATCGATCACAACTTTTACCAGTCTTATTGCCATCTACCAGGCTTTGAATTTATCTTTAAATCCGGTGTTGACAGACATTACTGGCTTTTATACTTTGAAATTTCTTAACGATGTTACTATTGAAAACAATCCAGGGGTCAATACTTGCTGTTTCATAGCTGAATTGCAACGCATCGGAAGGATACAATCTTTGATTTTACTGAAAGAAAATGGGCCCGAATGTTCAGACATCATCGAATTGCTTGCATTGGATTGTGAAGACCCTGATTATGATTACAGAGTGGTCAATGACAATTGTGATTTGAAATATAATCCAAATCAAGCAGATACAGACGCTGATGGCATAGGCGATGTGTGTGACAATTGCCCGGCCATGCCTAATGCAAACCAAGCTGACTCAAATCAGGACGGTATTGGTGATGCATGCAGCACTCCGGCAATGGAAATGGCTAAGAAAGTTGAGGTCCAGGAAGCCGATCTTTATGTTTCAAATCCAGCCAGAGGTGTGGTACTTAAATCTTCCAACGGCTTGTGTTACAGGATAAGCGTAGATGGACAGGGCAATTTATATTCAATGGAAGTGGCTTGTCCTTAATAGTATAAAAGAGTTTTTAAGTTTTTTTAGATAACTTTTTTGGTTAGTTATAAAATGAAGTAGCGGTTTGTGCCTTTGGCATGAATCGCTATTTTTATTACATGGTGCCTTAAAAAAAGTTTGTTCGTCATTTATACCGAAGAAATTAAAATTTGTTATTTTATAAAATTAAGCAATTCCAAGGCAAGTGCAGTAAAATGAATAAATTGTCCATCAAATAAAAGATACATTGTATAAAAATTACTACTTTAGACCTTTATCGCAGACTTAATCATAGATCCTTAGACATTTTTTTATCGTACATATAATAAACATTTTAATGAAAAGCAAATACTACTTCTTTTTTTCGTTTCTGCTTTTTGCCTCATGCCAAAAAATGGATGTTATCATTGAACCTGAACCTGTAAAAATAATAAATCTACAATGGCTCTTCCTTGGAGACAGTTACACCATAGGCCAGAGTGTAGCAGAAAATGAAAGGTATCCAAGCCATCTCAAAAGAATGATTGAGGATAGTATAGCAAAGCACAATTTGAAATATACCATCAGTAATACCATCATCGCAAAAACAGGGTGGAGGACAGATAACTTGATTGCTGCATTAGAAAATTCTGCAGTCAAAGACAGCACGCATTTTGACGTAGTGGCTCTTCTTATTGGAGTGAACAACCAATACCAAAACATTGCTTTTGGGCAATACGAAAGCGACTTCAATACTCTTTTAAATATTGCTTTGAAAAAAGCAAATGGGGACAAAAATAAACTAATGGTGGTTTCCATACCTGACTATGCTTATACACCCTATGGTCAAAATAGCAATCCCGGAAAAATAACCAATGAACTCAACCAATACAATGCAAAAAATAAAGCACTCGCTGCTGTATTTGGTGTCACATACATTGAAATAACCGATATTTCGAGAAAGGGACTATTGGATAAAACGCTTGTGGCAACGGATGGACTCCATCCATCTGGTGTGCAATATAAACTGTGGGCAGAGCGAATGGTACCCAAAGTGATGTCATTGCTTAAGTAATAGTAGGTTTTGGAATGATAAAAATCGAAAGCGTGAATATCCGTTATTCAACTTTCTCCAGGTGGCCTGCTTTCTTAGGTATAAGCCTCAAGTCAGATATCTTGAGGCAGCTTGTGGGTGATGAGGAATGTTTAAGACTTTGGGATCTTTGGCGGTAGAGTCTACTTTTTTACAGATGACTTAAAGAGTATATTCTTATTGATTAAGCCCAAAATTAAAGCTACTCCAAGAGTGAAAATAAATATCCGCCAATCTATTCCAAACAACGTCTCTTTTTGAGGAAACAAGTTGTTCCCAATTTTTTGCATTATTAATATTGAAACAATTTGTACCATAGTCAGAGCCAATTTTTTGTCTGTGTTGGTTTCTTTGGCAATGACAAATTTAGAAAGCAAAATATTGAGGCAGATTATAAGAGCGATTAGGTAAGCAGGCACCATTTTTTATTAATTAAAGTTTATTAAATGTCTGTAGAATAATCAAAGTTCCATTTATCGATATATTTCATAAAGATAGCAGAAATATTTCTTGCATCATCAATGCCTCTATGGTGTGTGCCTGCAAGCTCTATTTTTTCCATACCCAAAGCAGTTTTCATACCTACATCACGTTTAAGGTTCTTGATTTTACCGTATTGATGTTTTATACTGATGTGCCGACTTACCCATGCTGCACTGATGTGATGAATGGCGCAGTCACTCTCCAACTGTTTCCGGTCATAAAATCCCCATGAACAAAGCAGGTAATCTTGCGCTTCTATGTCAATCCATCGCTGAAAGTTGGCAATGACGTCATTAAAACAGGCTGCGCTTTCCACATCGGCTTGTGTGATTGTAGTAAGCTTGGTGCAAAACTCACTGAGGGTAGGATGCATGATGGGTTTGATAAATTGAGAAAATTCTGACAATACCTCGCCTGAAGCATTGACTTTCAATGCCCCGATTTCTATTGTTTCATTTGGAACGGGCTGGTCAAGGATGGACTTATCCCAACATGTCGCTTCCAGATCGAAGATGATGTAATGCATTGTTTATGGTTTGTCTTCCTTTTTCAAATTACTTATTCCCCATAAAGCTAAGGCTATTTCTACGATTAAGCCAATGGTAAATATCAGTGAAGGAAAGCCATCCAAAACAATGCTTGTCAACCTTCCACATGCAAGTGCGGACATGAAGACAACCACAGTCAAAGTCGCATTGCGCCACTGCTGTGCATGGATGGTTCCGTACATCCAATAGGCGGCGAAGCCAAGATACAAGCCCATCGTTGCTCTTAGCAGGTGAAAAGAATCTGTGCTTTGGATAGTAATATCCATCCATAGCGGCAGGCATTGGTCGGGGCAGCAACCATAGGCCAGACCCACAATAACTACTGCAGCAGCACTTATGCATAAATGTAGATTTTTAGAAATCATTGCAGTACTTTTTTTTGATATTTAGCCTATTACAGGCTTAGTTTTATTTTGCTCATTTGTTCATTGAAGTGCTTATTGCCTCTTATATTGTCTCTTCGCTATTTTTCTCAAAAATTTAACCCACATCGACCACTTGCTTTTTTTCTTTTCTACAACAAAGTGATTTTCCACTTTGTCAAATGCATCTTCAATAAAGGCGTCGTGCAACCAACGGATGGCAATGATCCATTGAACTGTGCCCCATAGAGTGGTGTGCATGCTGATCGTGTGTTTGACTTCAGTGGTCTCTTTGTCCAGTGCTTTAATTTCAAATTTGTGGTATCCATTAAAACCTGCAGGTTTGGAAAACTGAAATTGTATGGACTGCCCTGGTTCATAGTGTGTAACAAAGTACCTTATAGGACCATGCCCGCCATTAGATCCAATAGCCAGACCTTTGTCAAGTTTCATCCTTGGCCATAGATGGGTGGCCAGCATCAAATCATTGTCGGAGGACAATGTATGGAACAAAGCGTCGACATTATGTAAAGGTTGGTGGATTATACGACTATGGATATTAGTGACTTGCATAAGTAATTTTAGAGGTAGATGACAGAGTTGTGGAATCAGTGATCATTGCGACCTATGGATTGGATTTTCCAAGACTAGTAGGAAGACCATCAATGCTTGTCGTGTTATTAATTTCAATATATTCCTTTAGACTTGCTTCGCCTTTTTTTTCAGCCCAGACAAAATGTATGTCTCTTTCCCCTCTAAAATCGTAGAGTGGTATGCCAAAGCCACAAGATGTTTGGACCATATCAATTTCGGCTACGATGATTTGCCTTGTGGTGGGATATATGGTGAAGTGTGCAGCGTATTTTTGCCAGTCAGGAGAATCAGGCAAGACAGATAAGCCCTTGCCATATAATCTTAAAATATTGGGTGCTCCCTCGAATGCACAAAACATAAATGTAATCCTGCCATTTTCCAGAATATGTGCCGAGGTTTCTGCACCACTTCCGATCACATCCATATAGGCTACCTGTGTGTCAGATAACACCCTAAAGGAATCCAGTCCTTTAGGGGAAAGGTTGATCCTGCCTTCATTGCTCAATGGTGCAGTGGCTACAAAAAACATGTGCTGCTTTTCAATAAATGTTTGGTGGGCTGCCTGGATTGTAGGGTAGAATTTTCCCATGTGCTTAATGTTTAATTTTTGATGCTATATTCTATATTGAATTAACTTATTAACTTGCCTTCTTTGACCACAATCTCTGATCCTTCTGCCAAAAAAACAGAGACCGGTCTTTCTTTATTTAAAAATGCAAAATCCTGACCATACACAAGGCCAAAATCTACATCTATGGCAAAATCTGTGACAGGGTACACCAGCCATCGCTCATGCTCCACACCATATTCAGCCGTCTTGCTTTCAGACAATTTGGTATAACCCCAGTAATGCTCTG
>JAYUTD010000158.1:0-13627 GCA_043755305.1 Saprospiraceae bacterium | reverse complement strand
AAGGTCGCTTTGGGCTCCGGTTGATATTTTATCAAAGACTATTCTTTCTGCTGCTCTGCCACCCATGGTCATACACATCTTATCGAGCAATTGTTCAGTACGGGTGATGTATTCTTCTTTTGGAAGGTACTGGGCATAGCCCAATGTACCTACGCCTCTGGGTACAATGGTTACTTTGACCAAAGGTGAAGCGTATTGCAAATACCAACCACATATGGCATGTCCTGCTTCATGATAAGCTATTATTTCTTTCTCTTTTGGAGAGATCAATTTGTTTTTCTTTTCGAGACCTCCTATAACCCTATCTAATGCATGGTTGAAATCATCCATGTTGACAGCAGTTTTGTTTCTCCTTGCTGCAACGAGAGCAGCCTCATTGCAGACATTGGCAATTTCTGCCCCTGCAAACCCCGGGGTCATTTCTGAAAGCGCAAATGCAGAAACATCGGTATCCACCTTAATGCTTTTGAGATGAACATTAAATATTGCTTCTCTACCTTTTAGATCGGGTCTGTCTATAGATATTTGTCTGTCAAATCTGCCTGGTCTCATCAATGCGGAGTCAAGTATATCTGGTCTATTTGTAGCCGCCATTAAGATGACACCTTTGTCTGTAGAGAATCCATCCATCTCGACCAATAATTGATTCAATGTATTCTCTCTTTCATCATTGCCTCCCTGCATGGCATTTCTACCTCTAGCTCTTCCTATTGCATCGATCTCATCAATAAATACAATACATGGTGCTTTGTCTCTTGCTTGCTTAAACAAATCTCTGACCCTGGATGCGCCAACGCCAACAAACATTTCTACGAAATCTGAACCGGAAATGGAAAAGAATGGCACACCTGCTTCACCGGCCACTGCTTTAGCAAGCAATGTTTTGCCTGTACCCGGAGGGCCTACGAGTAGGACTCCTTTGGGTATCTTCCCACCAAGTGCAGTATATTTTTTGGGATTTTTTAAAAAGTCCACAACTTCTACTACTTCTTCTTTGGCTTCATCGAGTCCTGCGACATCTGCAAAAGTTACATTTACTTTCGAATCCTTGCTATCAAAAAGTGTAGCTTTTGATTTACCAATATTGAAAATCTGGCCTCCGGCACCTCCCGGGCCGCCGCTCACTCTTTTCATAATAAAAAGCCAAATAGCCAGTATAAAAATGAAAGGTATAAGATAACCCATAAGCGGCCCAAACCAGTTGGTATGTGTAACGTATTTTGGGTCAATGGCTACGCCTTCTTTTTTTAGCTCTTCCATCTTGTCAGAAAATCCCTCAATAGCACCAATTTCAAAAGTGAAATGAGGCTGTTGCTCAATCACCCTGCTATTTTTGAATTCAGGGTATTTACTCTCCAAAATTGCTTTCTTAATGTATATATTGGCTACACTTTTATTTACGATTTCTAATCTCTCAACCTCACCGGCTCTTGCCATTTGCTCAAATTGGCCTAAGGTGATGTCTTTGGTCTTGGTTGTAACCATAACCGAAAGATTGATTGCTAATATCGCGAGTATGATGATGCCATAAATCCAATATGAATTCAAATTGAATTTTTTCGGTCCATTGTTTTCGTTATTTTCCATATTTTTTATAGAACTATTTTATCTTTATATAAATGAAAAAAAATCAAGTAAGTTCAAAAATCATGCAATGTCATCATAATATATGGCATGAGCATCACTCCACAAATCTTCAAGATCGTAAAAATCTCTGGTCTCCTGATAAAATACATGAACTACAGTTGTAAAAAAATCGACAAGTATCCATTTTGCCCCCATTAAACCTTCGATGTGTGACGCTTTGGTCATCATTTCCTCTTTTACTCTTTTGTCGATATTATTTGCTAAAGCTTTTATTTGCGTTGTAGAGTCACCTTGACATATAATAAAGAAATCTGTCGGAGCGTCTTCGATGTGGCGTAAGTCTAGTTTTACAATTTTTTTGCCTTTAATATCCTGGATAGCATCAATTATCAAGTCATTGAGTGGTTGCGATTCTTCGTAAGTTTTACCTATCGCTGTTTTACTTTTGTTCAAATAAGTTAATTTTGATTTTTAATTAAAGTCCAAATTTACAAAATGTTGTCATCTTACACACAAATTGGCCATAATCACCTTCATTTTGAAGAATTAGACTCAACCAATGTTTATGCTATGGATTTGTTAGCAAAAACCACTCCAATTGACGGAACTGTCATAAGTGCCGATCACCAGACGGCGGGAAAAGGACAATATGACAGGAAATGGTATTCCAATAAGGGCGAAAACATCATTATGTCAATCATTCTACTTCCAGATTTCTTAAAAGCCAGTCAACAGATCTATTTAAATATTGCTATCGCTCTTGGTATTAACGATTATCTATGCAGAATTAATACCGGGTTTTCCATAAAATGGCCTAATGATATTTATCATCAAGACAGTAAAATTGCAGGCATTTTGATCCAAAATCAATTACAAGGAGAGACTATCAAAGGTTCAATAATCGGTATTGGTCTTAATGTCAATCAGACTTTATTTGACCCCTTGCTGATTAATCCCACCTCATTGAAAAAAATTACTGGAATTCACTTCAATCTATTGGCAGAAATGAAAGAATTATGGACTTCAATTGAACAGAGATACCTCATGCTCAAGAACGAAAGTAATTATTCGGCATTAAAAAATGATTTTGAAAAAAATATGTTTGGTATAAATATGTCTGCAGAGTATAGGTACAACAATCAACTGAAGGGCGAAATCGGAATAATTAAGGGTATAAATGAGTTTGGAAAATTAATAGTAGTAAACGAACAGAAGCAAGATATCCTCCTTGTTCATGGCGAAGTAGAATTGCGTTATATTTAATTATATCAAGCTTAAGAAGGCTAAATAAGGCTTCTTACCTTGATAATGGCATCATTTCATTACCTTTGCCCTATGAATTCCAGTCCAAATATTGAAACAATGCTTGAGCGCATTGGTATCAAAGCACTCAATGAGATGCAATCCCATACTATAAAAGCGTTTAAACAACACAATAATCTTGTCTTACTATCTAATACCGGTTCGGGAAAGACCATCGCTTTCTTACTCGCTGCCTTAGAGAATATCTTAGCTGCAAACCGAAATACTACCGTCATGGTTATAGCGCCGTCGAGAGAATTGGCCACGCAGATAGAAAAAGTGTTTAAAAGTCTGGGCATTCAAGCTAAGATTACTTGTTGTTATGGCGGACACAAAAGGGAGATTGAAGAGAACAACCTGATAGATGCTCCTGCTATCATTGTAGGTACCCCAGGAAGAATTGCAGACCATATCAGAAGAGGCAGCATCAAAACACAAAGCATCACCACCCTTATTATTGATGAATTTGACAAGCTTCTGGAACAAAACTTTGGAGATGAAATGGCAGAAATTGTGGGCGAATTAACTGGTTTAAAAAAGAAATTGCTTACTTCAGCTACTGCTCTTGAGGTCATTCCTCCTTTTCTTCAATTTGACAAAGCCAGAGAACTGGATTTTTTAAAAGACACAAGTGCAGAAAAGCTTTTAATCAAGGTATTGCATTGTGCCGACAAAGACAAGCTGGAAGAAGCCTTCAAGTTACTTTGCTTTTTGGGAGGCAGATCCGCCATATTATTTTGCAATCACAGAGAGTCCGCAGAAAGGGTAAGTGATTTTTTGCATGATAAAGGCATTGCAAATGTGTTTTACCATGGAGCCATGGAGCAGCAGGAAAGGGATAGTGCACTTTGCAAGTTTAGAAATGGAACAGTGCATTTTTTAATTACCACTGACCTCGCGTCCAGAGGATTGGATATACCTAATATTAAAAATATCATTCATTACCATATACCCAATAATGAAGAAACCTATACACACCGCAACGGTCGTACGGCAAGAATGGATGCTACCGGTACTGTAATTATAATGGTAGGTCCTGGGGAACATTTGCCTGAATACATTGAGATCATAGACGAAACCATTGCTTTACCTGAAGATATAGTATTGCCGGAAAAGCCCAAATGGACGACGCTATTTGTGGCTGCAGGTAAAAAAGATAAAATCAATAAAATTGATATTGTAGGTTTTTTAGGCAACAAAGGTCATCTCAAAAAAGACGACATTGGTATTATTGAAGTAAAAGATTTTATCTCTTTTGTGGCTGTTAAAAAAAGTATGGTTGGTGAATTGCTAAAATTGATTGCTGACGAAAAAATTAAAGGAAAGAAGGTAAAATTTGCAGTAGCAAAATAGAATGTTAAAAAATGTTCAATCCTGGATGCCTGAATATGCAATGCATTTTGTCTAAGGGCCATAATACAAATAAAAAGCCAGACAATAAAACATACTGTCTGGCATCATTAATCTTTTAAAAATGAAAAGAACTAAGCCTTTTGAGACTCTACATAAGAGACAGCGTCTCCTACAGTTTGAATCTTCTCAGCCTCTTCATCTGGTATTGATATGTCAAACTCTTTTTCAAATTCCATAATCAACTCTACTGTATCGAGAGAGTCAGCACCTAAATCATTAGTGAAACTTGATTCAGTATTAACTTCAGCTTCGTCAACACCCAATCTATCAACGATAATTTTTTTCACTTTTTCTGCAATGTCAGACATTTGTAAATTTTTTTTTGTTAAACAATTTTTAATTTAATTTGACATAAAGTTAAATTGAACCCGTATCAAACAAACTTAGTGCAAAGTAAGCATTAAGTAATCTGATATTAAAATATTTCGACCTATTTTTTAACATTATTAAAATCAATAATACATTCTAATGAACTGATTAATAATTCTTTAAATAGTTTTTATCCAAAAATATTTTTTTTCAATTTAATTTATTCGAGTATTATGACATAAAAAACTTTAAAAAGTTACACCATATCGTTTTTATTTACTTACTTTGCTAATAATTAGTACACTAACTAAATATGTCGGCGCAACAACAGAAAGCACCATTAAGGTTTGAACTCTCAGGTGTTCTTATTGAAAACACATCCAAAAGGATGAAGCATGTTTTTGCAAAAATATTGTCTGATCAATTTGACAATAAGATCACAGTCGATCAATGGGTAGTGCTCAATCAACTTTACAAGTATGGACAATTGAGTCAATACGAGATTGCTAATTATGCATTTAAAGATGCCCCAACAGTAACCCGAATAATAGATATTCTTCTTACAAAAAAATACATAGTAAAATCAATTGATGCTGAAGATAGAAGAAAATTTACCATCAATCTCAGTCCTGATGGCAAAGAACTCGTCAAATTAATCTTACCAACGCTTAATGTATTTAGAGAAAATTGCTATGAAAACATAAGCGATTCAGAGCTAACCATTTTAGAAAAAATATTGAATAAGATAAATCAAAATCTTCATTGACATGCACTACTATACACTAGGAACAATACCACATAAGAGACATACACAGTTTAGAAAGGCCGATGGTTCACTATACAGTGAACAGCTATTTTCCACTGAAGGATTTAGTGACAATTATTCATTGTTGTACCATTGCCAGCCTCCGACGCAAATCATGCAAATAGCTGACCCATTTGATGTATCGCCACATCTCGTAGCGAATAAGCAGTTGTCCCACAGAAGTCTAAAAGGATTTGACATAGTTAGGGAAAACGACTATCTTAAAAGCAGAAAAGCTGTATTGGTCAACAATGATTGCAAAATCATATTAGCAGCTCCAATTCAAAGCATGACTGACTATTTCTATAAAAATGCCGATGCGGATGAAATCATTTTTGTACATGTAGGCACTGGGATATGCAAGACTATGTATGGAAGTATACCTTTCGGTTATGGAGACTATATTGTTATCCCAAGAGGTACTATCTATCAGATGCATTTTGATACACCTGACAATAGATTGTTAATAATAGAATCGACCAGTGCTGTGACCACACCTAAGAGGTACAGAAATGAATTTGGCCAACTGATGGAGCATAGTCCTTTTTGCGAAAGAGATATAAGAAAACCCATTTTTATAGAACCCCAGGAAGAAATGGGTGATTTCTTGTTTTATATAAAGAAACAAGATCAGATGTATCCATACCATTACAAATCACACCCTTTTGATGTTGTAGGTTGGGACGGCTACGTATATCCTTATGCTTTTTCAATACATGACTTTGAGCCAATAACAGGTCGTGTACACCAACCCCCACCAGTACACCAGACATTTCAGACTAGAGGTTTTGTCATTTGTTCATTCTGTCCAAGATTGTACGATTATCATCCACAGGCTATCCCTGCACCATACAACCATAGCAATATAGACAGCGACGAAGTGTTGTATTACGTAGATGGTGACTTTATGAGTAGAAAAAGTGTGGATAAGGGGCAAATCACTTTGCATCCAGGCGGTATTCCTCATGGCCCGCATCCTGGTACAGTAGAAAAAAGCATCGGTGCCAAAGAAACATTAGAATTAGCAGTAATGGTTGATACCTTTAAGCCTTTGTTGCTTACTGACCATGCTATTAATATTGAAGACACGACTTATTCTTATTCATGGATTCATTGAGGAAAATGTTAACGGTTAACGGTTATTAGTTAAAAGTTAAAAGTTATTAGGGTCATACCTTACCAACAAAAATCAATTCAACAGCAACAATAAAAAAAAGAAAAAATGGAAACAAAAGTTCAAAATAAATCTTTACCCAATACCGATACTTTTCCAATCAATGGAACCGATTATATAGAATTTTATGTAGGGAATGCAAAGCAATCAGTACTGTACTATCAACATTGCTTTGGCTACGAACTCATCTCCTATAAAGGTCCTGAAACTGGTAGTAAAGATGTTGTATCGTATGTCTTAAAGCAGGACAAAATCAGATTGGTAATTACTGCTTCATTAAAGGGAGACGATGAGATTTCCAGGCATGTGTCTCTTCATGGTGACGGCGTCAAAGTACTGGCCTTATGGGTAGATGATGCCAGAGATGCTTACTATAAAGCGTTAGCAAAAGGAGCAGAGTCCGCCTTTGAACCATACACATTAGAGGACGAACATGGCATTGTCATCTTAGCAGGTATTAAAACATACGGTGAAACTATTCACACATTGGTAGAGCGTAAAAATTATTCAGGTTCGTTCCTGCCTGGATTTGTGCCTAAAAAATCAGAAGCACCTGTAAAGTCTATAGGGCTCAAATATGTAGATCACTGCGTAGGCAATGTAGAGCTTGGAGGCATGAACAAATGGGTAAAATTTTATCAGGAAGTTTTGGGGTTCAAACTCTTAATCACCTTCGACGACAAAGACATATCTACTAAATACACTGCACTAATGAGTAAAGTGGTAAGCAATGGCAATGGGTACATCAAATTTCCAATAAATGAACCTGCCAATGGACTTAAAAAATCCCAAATTGAGGAATACCTTGACTTTTATAAAAGTGCAGGCGTTCAACACATTGCCGTCGCAACGGACAATATCTTAGAAACTGTGTCTCTTCTTAGAAAAAATGGAGTTGAGTTTCTCGTAGTACCCGAAACTTATTACGAAGACCTTCTCGAAAGGGTTGGCAACATTGACGAAAGTATAGAAGATTTAAAACATTTAAACATACTCGTTGATAGAGACGATGAAGGTTATTTGTTACAAATCTTTACTAAGCCTGTACAAGATAGACCAACAGTTTTTTATGAGATTATACAAAGAAAAGGTGCAGTATCATTTGGTAAAGGAAATTTCAAAGCATTGTTTGAAGCCATTGAAAGGGAACAAGCTTTACGAGGCACCTTATAATATAAAATAAACTTATTTAATTGAGGGTCAATTGTGTAAAACAGTTGATCCTTTTTTTTAACAAAACAGGCTTATTGTCAAAATAACAAACATTATATCTATTTATGGTTAAAAGTTAAAATATTATTAATCATTATTCTATTTGATACTTTGGTACAGAATGGTTGGTCTTTTAGATGAAAACAAAATTATTTGACCATGAGAACAATATTCTACACCGCCTTAATCTTTATTGCCATAAGCTCATGCAAGTCTATTGAAACTATGGTAGAGAAAGGTGAATATAATAAAGCACTTGACTATGCTGCGAACAAATTAGCAGGCGAAAAGAACAAAAAAACTAAATATGTTAAGGGATTAGAAAAAGCTTACGCTGAACTCAATAAAAGAGATGTCATGCGAATAGAAGCATTATTGAAAGCTGACAATTTAGATAAATGGGAAAATATATACGATGTTTATGCAAGACTTGAAAGAAGACAAGCAATCGTATCCCCATTGATACCACTGGTAAGTGCCGATGGATATATCGCAAATCTTTCCTTATCCAATTACTTAGATAAAAAAACCGAAGCCAGAGACAATACATTGTCAGTTTACTACCATAAAGCGGCAGAATTATTACTTACCGCTGACAAATACAATGACAAAAGTTTGGCAAGAGAAGCATATGATTACTTTAGCAAACTTGGCAGATTCAATAAAAATTACAAGGATAGTGAAACATTGATGTATCATGCCAAAGATTTGGGAACAGTACATATAGCCATTGATGTTAAGAATGACAATACATCCACATTCCACAATGTGATGGCCGATAAAATCAGCAATCTGAGATTGGAAAGATTGAATTCTACATGGGAAGAATTTCACTTTATGGATAAAAAGAAAAATTACGATAAGTATGTTGTCATCCAATTTGATGCCATCGACCTGGGTCTGGAAAAAGAGCAAGTCAATAATTATGAAATGTCGGCATTGGTAGAAGATGGTATAGAATACATTTATGACCATAAGGGCAACATAAGAAAAGACAGCCTTGGCCAAAAAATCACCATCCCAAGAAAAGTAATCACCAAAGCATGGGTCTCAGAAATATTCAGAAAAAAAGAGAGTAGTGCCAGTGCAAAAGTACTGCTGTACAATGAAACAAAATCACTGCCAGTGCAAAATCTGCCGCTCAAAGTTTACCACAATTTCAAAGACAGTGCAGTAAGGTTTACTGGCGACAAAAGGGCTTTGAACATGGACATCTGCAACAAACTGGACAATTACATCGCTGACTTTCCAAGTAATTACGATACAGCCACCATCCTTTCTGAAAACATGGTAAATGTAGTAGAAGAAGCCATTAGGAAATTAAGGATTGTATAGTTTGAACGTATCATTATTTAGTGTATTTAATTAAAGTAGGCCGCCTATTTTGAAGATGGCCTATTTATTTTTAAATTCCGAAGTCCTGAAAAATGACCTTTCAGGACTTCGGAATAATATTACAAAAAACCAAATAATGTTACTTTTATGGTTTCACCTCTTTGGACTTTTCTGCTTCAAATCCAAAGATGTCTTTCAGACTGAGTTCTACTACTTTACCATAATTCCTGAGGTCAGCCATATTGATTTTACTTTTTGATCCGATCAATTTGGTATTCCACGGTTTGTTTTTTAAATAGTCACCATGAAATTTTTTGATGTCACCTAAGGTAATCGTATTGATACCTTCATAAATATCTTTCCTGACATCGTGGTCAAGTCCAAGCCTAAGCGCATTTTGATAATTAAATATTATACCTGTTTTGGATATTCTTCTGGTTTCAAATCCTTGCTTAATGGATTTTTTACTTATCTCCCAGTTTTTCTCAGACTCTGGTAAGATGGTCAATAAATCATTGACAGCCTTCATGGCATCTGGCAATTTATCGGCTTGTGTACCCACGTAAAATCCTGCTTCAAAAGGATCTTCTTTTTTGCCAGGTCTTGCAAAATACGCATAGGTAGAATATGCCAAAGCCTTAGACTCTCGTATGTCCTGGAATACTACCGATGCCATACCACCGCCATAATATTCGTTGAATGCACTAACCATTGGAAGGAGTTTTGCATCAAATTTTCTGTCGTTTCGCGTCATTTGAATTTCTGCTTGTACCATATCATAATCCACAAAATAAATGGTATTTTCCTTTGCTTCCAATCTGCTATATTTCTTAGCTGGAGGATAAGCCTTAAGTGTTTTCTTTAATTTATGGTTTTTCTTCATCAAATTTGCTATGTCTGCATTTGATCTTGGTCCATAGTAGTAAATTTTATGCTTATAAGTAGGAATTGCCTTAATAATAGCTGTCAATTCTTCTGCTTTAACGGCTCTTAGTTGTTCATTGGACATTACATCATTAAATGGGTTGACTTTACCATAAGTCGCATAGGCATCAAGTGCTTCATTGAAAATCCTCTCTTTATTGATGGTAGCATCGTTTCGTTCTTTGATTTTACTTTTTATAAGATTATCTAATGCTTTTTGATCAGGTTTTGGGTCGTTGATCAATTCTTCAATTAAAGCAGTTGCCTTATTAAAATTTTCGTCTAATCCTGAATAGCTAACATAGATTTGATCTTCACTTACCGATACATTGTAATTGACCGCAAGGTTGTAAAATTCCTTATTGATTTGTTCATTGGATTTTTTTGAAGTACCTATGAATTTCAAATAGTCAAGCGCAAGTGGCAGTTTACTTATATTATTGCTACCCATGTCGAGCACATAAAATGCAGAAAATAAACCATTGATATTATTCTGCACAGACCATAATGGCACTTCTTTGGTAACATTGCCAAAAGTGATGTCTTTTTTATAATCCAGGAATACCGGCATCAATGGTTTGGAAGGATTATCTACCAAAGTTTTTAGAAAAGGAGACTGGGCTTCTCTATTTACTTCAACAGGAGTTATTGTAGGCTTATCCACTTTTTTTACATTGGTATCTTCACCTGTTAATTTGTACACCACGGTATAGTTTTCATCAAACCACTCATTGGCAAATCGCACAACATCCTCTTTGGCTATTTTACTCATAAGGCCTATATTTCTCATGTGCGATTCCCATGATTTATCAGTAGCAAAAAGATCATTGATACCAAAAGCCATGTTCATCATATTTTCCTGCTCTTTGACCTTACTTACTTTAAGGTTATTGACCGTAGCCATGATAAGGTCAGCGTCAAAATCTCCTTTCTTTAAACTTTCAATTTGCTGGATGATAAGGTCTTTTACAGCTTGCATAGATTGGTTTTGAAGCGGATTGCCGCCAAAGTACATCACTCCGTAGTCTTTTAGAAGATAAGAGAAGCCATACGCTGAAAGCACTTTTTGTTTTTTGACCAGATTTTTATCAATCAAACCACTTTTGCCATTGTACAATATCGAACTAACCAAGTCGGCGATAACTGCATCTTTGTGATTTACGTCTGGCATTCTAAATCCGATAGCTACACTTTCTTCATCAGGGCTTTTTACCTGTAATTCCTCAATTCCCAATCGCTTTGGCTCTGGCATGAAGTTAAATGGTGGCTGTGGCTTAGCCTGCCAATCTCCAAAATATCTATCCACAAGAGCAATGGTTTCAGACGAATTGATGTCGCCAGTAAGAATGACACACATGTTGTTTGGAACATAATATTTGTAGTAATAATTTCTAATCTCCTGGATCGAAGGATTCTTGAGATGCTCTACTGTGCCTATTGTGGTCTGGGTGCCGTAAGGATGGTTTTTGAACAAAGAGGCAAACATTGATTCAAAGACTTTATTGCTACCGTTATCAAGCGATATATTTTTCTCTTCATAAACCGCTTCTAGTTCGGTATGAAAAAGCCTTAGTACAGGATTTCTAAATCGTTCATCTTGTATGGTTAAAAACTTTTCCAAATTATTGGAAGGAATATTCTCCATATACGTGGTGTTTTCAAATGATGTAAAAGCATTGGTCATATTGGATCCAATATTGGTCATCATTTTATCATATTCATTGGCAATTGCATACTTAGCCGCTACTCCGGAAATAGAATCGATACTATGGTATATGGTTTTCCTAAGCGAATTGTCCACCGTTTTATTGTATTTCTCATATAAAGCTTCGATTTTATCGAGTTCGATTTTCTCTTTAGCATAGTCCATGCTTCCATATTTATCTGTGCCTTTGAAAAGCATATGTTCAAGGTAATGGGCTAGTCCAGTATTGGTCGAAGGGTCATTTTTACTGCCTGCCTTAGTAGTTATCAAAGCCATAATGCGCGGTTCTGTATGATTTTCGGTAAGAAATACAGTTAGACCATTCTCCAAAGTATAGATTCTGGTATTTGTCGGGTCATTGGCCACATAAGTATAGGAGTATTTACCATCCATTTTTTTAATTGTGGTAAATTCTTCCTGTCCCCTCAACAGGTTAATTGTAAATAGTAAAACAAAAATTGGCAGTAGGTTCTTCTTCATTATAATGTAAATTTTGGATATAAGGAGTAAAACTACCATTAATATTTTGGATTCTAAATTTAAATTAGAAAATTCCTTTCTATAATGATTCATGTCCTTGAAACTAATTTTATACAATATTTTATTATTTTTAAAAAATAACATATTTAAATTTTTATAATAGATTTTAATTCTATACTTTTGTTGCTAATTCCATTAACATAACTTAAAATCAATAGTCATCGCTAAATTTTATGGACACGGAAAGTTAATGCTTACTGGAGAGTATGCAGTGTTGGACGGGGCGTTGAGCCTCGCTCTACCAACGAAAAAAGGTCAAAAAATGACAGTTAAAGCTCATAGAGGCACAGACTTAGTGTGGCATAGTTACGATTTGGAAGGTAAGTTGTGGTTTGAATCAGAAATCTCTATCTACGATTTTTCTGCAACAAAAACCACTGATCAATCTATAAGTGACAAGCTTCAAAAAATTCTAAAAAATTCTGTCAGATTAAATTGTGAGTTCCTGGATAAATGGAATGCCTTCAAGGTTGAGACTCATTTGGAATTTCCAACAGATTGGGGCTTAGGATCCAGTTCAACTTTAATCTACTTAGTGTCAGAGTGGGCAGAAATCAATCCGCTAGAATTGTATTTTAAATGTGAGAATGGGTCCGGATATGACGTAGCCTGTACTTTTGCCAAAGGCCCAATAGAATATATTAGCTCTGATACCGAAGTATCTTATACCCCATCAGATTTTAAGCCTGTTTTCGCTGACCAGCTGAGTTTTATTCATCTTGGTAAAAAGAAAAGTAGCGAAGAAGGAATCAAAGAGTATCTTTCTGCGGTTAAGGATAAAAAAACAATGGTAAAACTCATTACAGAAATTACGGAGAACATACAAGAAACCAATGATTTGACATCGTTTGAAAATTTGCTTAACGAACACGAAAGCGTTATCTCTTCGCATACGGGATTCAATAAAATTAAAACAGAAAGATTTCCGGATTTCAATGGTAGTATAAAATCTTTAGGTGCCTGGGGCGGTGATTTTATATTAGCCACCGGCGAAAAAGATTACGTGTCTAATTATTTTAAATCAAAAGGTTTAAATACCGTGATTTCTTACAAAGACATGGTGCTTTAATTGAATTTTTAAAAATTAACCAGCACTTCATCTAGCTTTTTAACATCTTCTTATGCATTTTTCCTTCATTATCTGATTGAAAAATAGTTACTTTGTGTAGTTATTAACGTTACATTATAGTAATTTTTACACATATACTGATGAAGAGAATTTTCCTATTACATGTATTTTTTGCTTTGGCTTACAGTAGCATTTGTCAAGTCAAAATTGATATAACTTTGGGTGGAATAACAAATGATACCATATATTTTG
>JAYUTD010000157.1:0-5318 GCA_043755305.1 Saprospiraceae bacterium | reverse complement strand
GCTACGAACATTTTTGGGGCCACATGTGTTACTTATGATGGTGCGGTATTACAAACAGATACCTTATTTAAAATCAAAGAGACGAATCCATGGCTTATGACTTTCACCTTTTTGATAGCAGCAGCCATCTTCTTAATCGTGGCGGGCAAAAAATATAGCTGGAATTTTGAAAGGAGGGTTTGATTGTGTAAGAAAAAAGTAATTAGGCGTGTATGTAAAACGACACTGCAAGTATGATTTTGTAAGCCAATCCTGAATGACGATATTGTATAGCATTGATTATAAATAAAAAGAAATTGAGACTTTATCCAAAAGATATATTTGAAAAATTAGAATTCAACAAGGTAATTTCCTTTATCAAGGAGGAATGCCAGGGAGAAGAAGGCAAGCATTATTTTGACAAGATACAAGTACTTACCGAAAAAGAGGCCATCAAGCAATTGCATGAAGAAGTAGATGAGTGGAAAAAAGCCATAGAAAGGGCAGGCCCCATCCCATTCAGTTCCTATGAGTCAGTGACCCATGACACCTATTTATTGTCAAAGGAAGGGTATGTGCTAGAAGTAGAAGGTATACAGAGAATTCATCGCATCATATTCCTAAGCATTCAGATCAGCAACTTCTTTCAGGATTATACATTGCATAAGATTATGCCTGCCCTCACCAAACTGGGTTTGAGTTTTCAGATAGATGTAAGGCTTTCAAGAGAAATAGAAAGAGTATTTGATGAAGAAGGCAATATGAGGCCTAATGCTTCGGACGCATTAGCAAAATTGACCAAAGCCATACAAAACAAAGAAAGAGAAGCCGATAAGATGTTCAGACTTGAAATGAATGCTTATAAAGAAAAAGGCTACCTCTCTGACAGTTTTGAATCGGTAAGAAATGGACGAACTGTATTGATGGTAGATGCTTCTTACAAACGCAAAATACCCGGTATAATACACGATGAATCTTCTACAGGTAAGACTGTATTTATAGAACCCGAAAATACTCAGGCCATCAACAATGAGATACACAATCTCTATGCGGAGCGGAGAGCAGAAATCTATAAAATAGTCAAGGAATTGTGCCATTTCCTGCGGCCTTTTGCAAGTCAAATAGAAGACGCCTTCCATCTTATAGCAAAATTTGACACCATTAGAGCTAAGGCAAAATATGCATTAAGGATAAAGGCAAGTAAGCCTATACTTGCCTCAAAACCATGCTTCCACTACAAAGAAGCCTACAATCCGGTGCTGTATTTAAGGTTCAATGAGCAGGGGCTTAAGACGATACCCTTTGATTTAGAATTACTGAATGAAAATAAATTTTTAATACTGAGTGGCCCAAATGCCGGCGGCAAGTCAGTGGCTATGAAATCAGTGGGCCTTATGCAACTGATGGTACAAAGTGGCATACCTGTAAGTGCTGATGGAAACAGCAAGTTTGGTATTTTCACCAAGATATTTGCAGACATAGGAGACCAGCAAAGCATCGATGACGATTTGAGTACATACAGTTCGCACCTCGCCAATATGAAACATGTGCTGGATGAAGCTGACGAGTCGAGCCTCGTATTGATTGATGAATTTGGAAGCGGTACCGACCCAAAAATAGGTGGCGCTATTGCAGAAGCAGTTTTAAAAAATTTACAAGCAAAAAAGTGTTTTGGCTTTGTGACCACACACTATTCAAACTTGAAATTTTTTGCTTTCAAGAATAAAGGCTTTGTCAATGGTTGCATGGAATTTGATGGCAACGGCCTTAAACCAACTTATCAGCTCATCGTAGGAAAGCCTGGTTCGTCCTTTGCATTTGAGATCGCACAAAAAACAGGATTGCCTGATGACGTTATAGAGTATGCCAAGCAAAATGCCGGCAAACACGAACAGTCTATTGAGGAAATGTTGGTAAATCTCCAATCTGAAAGACAGGAGTACAATGAAAAGATGAGCAAAATCATGGACAAAGAAGAAAAACTAGACCGACTGCTTAAGACTTACGATACTTTGCATGGCGAGCTTGAATACAAACGAAAAAGACTAAAGCTAGAGCAAAAAGAATCGGCCTTGTACCAAAGCGCCGAACTGCAAAAAGAATTGCAAAAGAAAATTAAAGAATTAAAAACACTTGCTGATGCTGAAGAAGTGGCAAAGAAAATAGAAGAAAAAAAATTAGAAAAGGAAACCATTACAGAGCAAATATCAGAAATAAAAACAGACCTCTACAAGCATCAGGTAAAAATCACCAGAGAGATTGCCGTCGGCTCATATGCCCAAATGAGAAACAGCAATAGTGTCGGAAAAGTAATAAGCATTGAAAAAGATGTAGCAGAACTCGAACTTGGCTTCTTTAAAATGAAAGTGGCTTTAAAAGAATTGATGCCTTCCGCAAAGCCTATTGAAACCTGGAGTGAGAAAAGTGTAAATACCAATGTGGTCACTTCTAAAATGGGCAACTTTGAATCTAAATTAGACCTAAGAGGATATAGAGTAGATGAGGCAATGGAATTTTTGGAAGAATTTTTGGAAAAAGCCATTATCAACAATGCACAGGAATTGCGTATCATTCACGGTGTTGGCAATGGCACTTTAAAGAGAAGTGTACATACAAAATTTAAAGAATACAAAGACATCAAAGAATACTGGCATCCGGAAGATAATCTGGGCGGTGAAGGAGTGACTTATGTGAAGCTTTAATGGGATGATTTGATGATGGGATGATTTGATGATTTGATGATTTGATGATGTTATGATGTAATGATGGGTTACCACTCTCATTTGCTCATTTGCTAATCATCACATTATCACATTAAAAAAACCAGTTGATTCACCCATCCAATTTGCTCATTTGCTAATCATCACATTTGCTAATTAGCCAATTGAATTGTATCTTAGCATTAAACTTTAAGTCATATGAAGCTGAGCTATTGTTTTTTTCTGGCCCTGATGCTACACTTTTTGTCTTGTACAAATGAACCAAACAATTCCTTCCGCAGCTGGTCAAACTATGGTGGCACAAAAGAAATGGTCAGGTATTCTGCCCTTACCCAAATCGATACTTCCAATATAAAAAATTTGAAGGTGGTGTGGACGTACGCCAGTGGAATATCTGATAGCACCAATCACTCACAGATACAATGCAACCCAATAGTAGTGGATGGTATTATGTATGGTGTAAATCCTGCCATGCAATTGTTTGCCATTGATGCGGCTACAGGAAAACAAAAATGGACCTTCAATGCTTCTTCCGATACCGAATTCGATGGCAATCGGTTTTTGTTTCACATCATGATCAATAGCCGGGGCATTGCATACTGGACTGACGGCAAAGAGGACAAGCGGATATTCTTTACAGCGGGCTCCAATACCTTTGCGATTGATGCTATAACAGGTAAACCCATTAAATCATTTGGCAACAACGGTTTAATTGATTTACATGATGACCTTGACAGAGCAGACACCAAAGATTTGTTTGTGGTCAATACCTCACCTGGTTTAGTGTATAAAGACTTGCTAATCCTGGGCACCAGGGTTGATGAGCAACCGCCTTCTGCCCCGGGTCATATCAGGGCTTATGATGTAAGAACGGGAAAAAGAAAATGGATCTTCCATACGATTCCTCAACCCGGGGAGTATGGTTTTGATACCTGGGCGGACAGCACCGCATATACCCATATTGGTGGTGGCAATGTATGGAGTGGTTTTTCGCTTGATGAAAAAAGAGGTCTTTTGTTTGCAGGTACAGGTTCTGCGGCATACGATTTTTACGGTGGTACACGCAAAGGAGCCAATCTTTTTGCCAATTGTGTCCTGGCTTTGGATGCTGCTACCGGCAAAAGGATATGGCACTACCAGCTCATGCACCACGACATATGGGACAAAGACCTCCCTACCCCACCTGCGCTGATCACAGTAAACAAAAATGGTAAAGTTATTGACGCAGTAGCTCAGCCCACAAAAAATGGCATGCTGTATATCTTTGAACGCACCACCGGCAAGCCTATTTACGAAATTAATGAAATCCCAGTAGAAACAAAATCAGATCTCATTGGCGAAAAAGTGTGGCCTACGCAGCCCATACCTTCTAAGCCACTGCCATTTGCGAGACAAATGCTGACTACTTCTGATATTAACCCATATGTTTCCAAAGAAGAGCGAGCCATGCTCAAAAAAGAAATGGAAGGTTACAGACATGACAATATGTTTACTCCGCCTGGCAAGACGCCATCGCTGGTATTCCCGGGCTATGATGGCGGCGCAGAATGGGGTGGCCCATCTTTTGATCCGGCAACAGGGCTGATCTACATCAACTCCAATGAAATGGCCTGGATTATGCAAATGCTCGACAACAAAGCCGATGTGCCAAAAAAAGAAATGTATAAAGATGCCGGCCTAAGGTTGTACACCCAAAATTGTGCATCATGCCATGGGTCTGATAAAAAAGGACAAGGCAACAATCCCACTATTGCCAATGTGAAACCGAGGTACACTAAAGAAGCATTCCTGCATTTGATCAATTATGGTCGCAGGATGATGCCTGGATTTAAACGATTGAGCGACGAGGAAAAAAACGCCATTGCGGCATTTATTTTAGACATAAGGGAAGATCAAAATAAACCTTTCACACCTCAGGTTGCCCCATTTGATGTGAAAAAATATTTACCTTATAAGTTAAAAGGGTACACAAAGTTTTTAACAAAAGAAGGGTATCCCGCAATTAGTCCACCGTGGGGTACGCTCAATGCCATCAATGTAAACACTGGCGAGTATGCATGGAAGATACCATTTGGTGATTATCCTGAATTAAAAGCCAAAGGCATACCTACTACCGGCACAGAAAACTATGGCGGGTCGGTTGTTACTGCAGGAGGCCTGCTTTTTATTGCGGCAACGAGAGATGGCATGTTCAGGGCATACAATAAAAGGACGGGTAAATTGTTGTGGCAATATCAATTGCCTGCGCCAGGATTTGCTACGCCTGCTGTGTATGAAATAAATGGCAAGCAGTATGTTGTCATCGCATGTGGTGGTGGCAAGCTGGGTACAGTGAGTGGGGATAGGTATGTGGCGTTTGGGATTTGATTGACGATTTTGAGATTTTTAACCGCAAAGGGCGCAAAGGTTCACCGCAAAGGGCGCAAAGGAGCTTGGCTTTTGGATGGACGATTTTGGATTAACGATTGACGATTTTGAGATTTTTAACCGCAAAGGACGCAAAGGTGTATCGCAAAGGGCGCAAAGGAGCTTGGCTTTTGGATGGACGATTTTGGATTAACGATTGACGATTTTGAGGTTTTTAACCGCAAAGGGCGCAAAGGTTCACCGCAAAGGGCG
>JAYUTD010000156.1:0-2112 GCA_043755305.1 Saprospiraceae bacterium | reverse complement strand
CAGGTATTGCCTATTTAAACTTTTTGCTACAAAAAAATTAGTTAACTTTGGCATCGCAAAACAGCATCAACAGCACATTTTTATGAAGGTATTGCAATTGTGTAAAAAATTTCCATTTCCATTAAAGGACGGCGAGTCTATCGCAGTAACTTATTTGAGTAAGGCAATGGTAAATCAAGGCTGTGAAGTAACTTTATTGGCTATGAATACTTCCAAGCATTACACTGATATGAACAGTCTGCCGGATGACTATGACCATTACAAAAATATTTACCAAACCGAGATAGACAATTCAATAAAGCCGTATAAAGCTTTTTTAAACCTATTTTCAAAGGAAAGTTACCACATTAGTAGATTTGTGTCAGATATTTTTGAAGCAAAACTTATTGATGTGCTTAAAAGTGAAAGTTTTGATGTTGTACAACTAGAGACACTTTACCTTACTCCGTATATCGATACGATTAGAAAATACTCAAATGCTATCATAACCATGAGATCGCATAACATTGAGTATGAAATCTGGGAAAGAATTACACAGAATACTACTTTTCTACCAAAAAGATGGTATTTAAAGCACCTGACAGATAAACTTAAGAAGTATGAGTTGGAAAAACTCAATGATTATGATTATTTGATAGCTGTATCTGACAGAGATCTTAAGAAATTCAAGCAAATGGGTTATAAAAATGGTGCTATGGCTACACCAATTGGGCTTGAACTTGACAATTATATAAAAATCAAACCAAAGACCCAAAATGCCATTAGTTTTATTGGGGCACTCGATTGGATTCCAAACAGAGAGGGATTAGACTGGTTCTTAAACAATGTATGGTCCGATTTATCCAAGGAGAAACCTGAACTTAAATTTTATGTAGCGGGCAGGAATACGCCTTCTACCCTTCAGCAAAAAACAATACCAAATGTCAAAATACTTGGCGAAGTCAATAGCGCTATAGATTTCATCAACGCTTATTCTATTATGATTGTCCCTCTTTTTTCCGGCAGTGGTATGCGAGTCAAAATCCTTGAAGGCATGGCTTTGGGCAAAACCATCATTACCACATCACTGGGCAAAGAAGGTATTGATGCGGAACATAATAAACACATAATAGTAGCAGATAGTCCGGAAGATTTTAAAAACGCAATCATAAAAGCAATTGAAAACCCAACCCTCAGGGCTGACATGGGTCAAGCTGCCATGGATTTTGTAAAACAATATTACGATCACTCTGCCATAGCATCTAAGTTGATAGCCAAGTACGAGCAATTGGTCAACAATCCGCACCACCACTAATATATTTTCATATCCTTCGAAAATTTTCTTTCGCATCCCGGATGCTGCAGCCTATTTATTTCCTGAAAATACATCTAACAAATAATTGCTTATGCTCAAGCAGATGATTCTTGTAAATTACCAGAATCGGTTAATATACTATTATTAATTCCCTATCCTTTATTTCACCATTTAACCTTTGAGGGCATTCTACTGATTTAATAATGGAAAATACGAGTATATACTTGCTTCCTTTAAATAAAAGTAAAAAAAAACCACCCTCTGTTGAAAACAAATGGTGGCCCTTGTGTTTACTGTTTTAGCAGGTGGCTAAAACTATGATTTATTGTTTATCCTCTCCAGATATTCGCCTGTTCGCGTATCTATTTTGATTTTATCTCCTTCGTTGATAAATATAGGCACTTTTACAGTCGCACCAGTCTCCACTGTGCAATTTTTTGTAACATTCGTTGCTGTATCCCCTTTTACACCCATCTCTGACCAGGTAACTTCAAGGGTGATGTGCGACGGCATATCAGTTGTCAGAGGAATGTCTTTATCGGCGTGGTACAAAATTTCGATATCAGCTCCTTCTTTGAGGAATTGAGGTGCATCAAGTAACTTTTCATCGAGACACACTTGCTCGAAAGTATCATTGTCCATAAAGTTGTAGCCAGATTCGTCTTTATAAAGAAACTGAAATTTTCTTCTTTCCACCCTTACTACATCTATCTTGTGCCCTGATGGAAAAGTATTATCAATAACTCTACCCGTAGTAAGAGATTTCAATTTGGTTCTTACGAATGCTGCTCCTTTGCCAGGTTTTACATGTTGGAACT
>JAYUTD010000155.1:0-2113 GCA_043755305.1 Saprospiraceae bacterium | reverse complement strand
TAAATAATTTAGCGTGGGTTCTGCCTCAGGTTTAATGTCCCATTTATCATAATCATAATATATGTTCTGAAGAACAATTTCCTGCCCCTTGTAAATCTTATCCAATTCTACCTCACTATTTAGAGTAATTGATTTTTCACCTTCAGTCAGTGTAAGGCCTTTGGTACTAATCAAAATTTTATTGTTTAAAAAAGAATCTTTGGAAACCATGATCTCATATTCAGCCTCATTGCTCAATTGGGTAAGAAGCAGACCATTTTTATCAGTATCTCCTTCCAGAATTTTTTTGCCATTTGACCAGATGGAAATAAATGCACCTGCAAGATTTTTCTTGCCGATCTTGGCTTCTGATGGGTTATTATTTAGGAACTTTGGTGTTATGACTTTCAATGCCAGGTAAATATCAAACATGTCTTTTTCCTTTGCAATTTCATTGTCGGGCTTTTCGATTTGCGGTCTAAAAATCTTATACTCGTATATTGCGTCCCGCCCATCATTGGCTCTTGAAGAACTAAAATAAGCGATGTGTGCTATATTCCTGGTTCTTGGAATCGTCCTGTCTATAGTGTACGAAAAATCATCTGCACCTGAATTTATAGGAAAAGGCAGTCTTACTGGTTTTTGCCACACGCCGTCATCTGAGAGCCATGTTTTGTATATATCATTCCCACCCATGCCTGTGGTAATGTCAGATGAAAAGTATAGGGTGTCATTATCAGAAGTCGGAAAAAACTCATTGTATGCCGAGTTGATGGTGCCGGGTAAAAGCTCCGGAGCAGAAAAATTGACGCCATCAAATTCAGAATAATATAAGTCAAAGTTAGAAGCGTCAGACAACCTGGAAGAAAAGACCAGTACACTGTCATTTTCAATAAAACAAGGTTGACCATAATTTTGATTTTCCTTTATAAATGAAAGCACCACTGGATTTGACCACAAGCCATCTACTCTGGTCGCAATCATCAATTTGCAATAATCGTTTTTATCCTGTGCTTCATTGAAACACCTCGTAAAAACCATTTTGGTGAAATCTTTATTAAATGCAGGCGTTCCATCATTGTAATCAGAGTTTATAGCTGTATCAAATCTTTTTACCTCTTTGCTCTCTTTGTCGATAATAAATAAATCAGAAAACTTATTGCCAGTCCACTGATACTTCTTGCTGCCTGTGGATTCCTCTCTGTCTGAGGTAATGACTAAAAAATCATCGTCGTAGTTTACCGCACTGTAATCCGAATAATAAGAATCACTTAAAAACTTTTCTGCCACAACATCTTTAGACAAGTTGTTTCTCTCAAGAAAAAGACTTCTACACAATAATTTTTGCTGTACTACTTCTGCTCGTAAAGAAGGTAAATTTTCCAGAGATTCAAAGACTACAGCAGCTTCATTGTACCTCATTAATTTTTTCAGGGCATATGCTTTTTTCAGGGTAGCAGAAATACCATACTCTGCTTTTTCGGCCAGGATATACCATTCTATTGCTCTGTTATAGTCAGAAAGCTTGTCATAACATGTAGCTATCAAGAATGACTTACTGGATTTCTCTTCTCTTTTGGTACTCCTAGAATATTCCTTTGTCAATAACTCAATGGCAGTATTGTATCTTTTTAGATCAAATGCTGTTCTTCCATCTTTGACATTCTGTAATGATGAACACCCAAGTATAGCAATTATAAGAACAATATAACTACAAGCATATTTGATGTATCGTACCTTCAACATCTGCCAAAGTTACCAAAAGAAAAGGAAATTAAGATCTTTTGTTGATCCTTTTTAATTCAACCGGTGAATGTGAATGATACAGAAATGGTACATCTTCAATTACTACATCACTTTTTTCTAATCCAAATGCCTTGACATCTGATAAGCCAAGATTTTTTAGAAAGTAATACCCGTTGATCAAAAATCCTTCTTTAAATTCAAATTCATTTTCTACAGATATAAATTTTTCGATAACAACAAATTTAAAGTCAGGTTCAGAATTGTATTTGGTTGATCCATCAGGTCTTATATGCAAGTTGAGTTCTTCATTTTCTACCAAATCCTGAACGATTCTTTTAAAATAATATTCAGTCAGCGGTTGCATTCTAAAACCCACATTAATATTGAC
>JAYUTD010000154.1:0-2117 GCA_043755305.1 Saprospiraceae bacterium | reverse complement strand
TGGAGGTGAAGCATTATGCTGCTTCCATAGCCTGGATGAGTGAATGGTTGTATTGGTCAGTGATTTTGGTGATGTCATATTTTTATTTTAGGCACTGGCTCAAGGCCCAATCTCTGTCACCGTTAAAAAATGGTTAGACTTTTATTTTTACATCAGTGCGTTGACATCTTTCCAGCTACCCGAATTGATTACGTTCTTGATTCTATTTTCTTCAAGGATCATTTTGGCGGTCCTACTTCTATTGCCGCTGGCACAAAAGACAATGATGCCGGTTTGATTTTTGAATTTTTCCAAATTTGAAGTAATGTTATTGAGAGGGATATTTATAGCACCGGGCACGCTGCCGTGGGTAAATTCTTCTTTGGTTCGGACATCGACAAGGAGGGCACCTTCTGCAATAGCATTCAGGATTAATTCATTGTTGTTTCCGAAACCAAACAGCTTTTTAAAAAATGCAAACATGGTATTGTATTAAAAAAATAGAACCATCAATTTATACGATGGTTCTATTTTCGATTGAATAAATTTTCTATTTTTTGCTTACGATGGACTTAAGAGCCACACATCAGGCATCCTTCTTCCATGGTGCATTCCCATCCTTCAGGAACAGCTTCCACTTGTACATCCATAACCTCTTGCTCAATGGTAGGGGATATTTCTTCTGCTCTTGCCTGAATCCTTTGGTGCTCCTGATTAAGGGTAAATTTGATAGGATCTACTGCTGCCTTACTTCTCAAATAATACATACCTGTCTTAAGGCCTTTTTCCCATGAGTAAAAGTGCATGGAACTCATTTTACCATAATTGGCATTTTCCACAAATAAGTTTAAGCTTTGAGATTGACAGATAAAAGCACCTCTATCAGCAGCCATATTTATGATAACTTTTTGGCTGATCTCATATGCAGTTTTGTAAAGATCTTTTAGTTCTTGAGGCATGCCTACTATGTTTTGGATTGAACCATTAGAAGCCATTAGCATTTGTTTCAAATCTTCTGACCAAAGTCCTCTCTCTACAAGGTCTTGAAGCAAATGCTTGTTCACTACAATGAATTCACCTGACAAAGTTCTTCTTGTGTATAAGTTAGAAGTATAAGGCTCAAAACATTCATTGTTGCCAAGTATTTGCGAAGTGCTTGCAGTAGGCATTGGTGCTAGTAATAAGCTGTTTCTAATGCCTATTTTTTTAATTCTTTCTTTTAGGCCATCCCAATCGTATCTATTGGATGGTGCTATACCCCACATATCGAATTGGAGAATACCTTCACTGGCAGGTGATCCTTTGAATGTAGCGTAGGCACCTTCTTTTTCAGCTAAATTGCATGACTCTGTAAGGGCAGCATGATAGATTGTCTCGAAGATGTCTCTATTTAGATTTACTGCCTCATCGCTGTCAAAAGGGAACCTCATCATCATAAAGGCATCAGCCAAGCCTTGCACACCAATGCCAATTGGACGATGTCTCATGTTGCTATTGCGTGCTTCTTCGACCGGATAGTAATTGATGTCTATAACCTTATTGAGGTTTTTGGTTACTACCTGAGTTATTTTGTGCAGCGTGTCAAAATCAAATGACTTATCTTTTACATTGACAAAACGAGGTAATGCTATGGAGGCCAGATTACACACCGCAACTTCATCCGGTGCAGTATATTCCATAATCTCAGTACAGAGGTTACTGCTCTTTATGGTACCGAGATTTTTTTGGTTTGATTTTTTATTGGCAGCATCTTTGTATAACAGATAGGGTGTTCCGGTTTCTATTTGAGAATCCAAAATTGCAAACCATAGTTCTTGTGCTTTTACCTGACTTCTTGCTCTACCTTCTTTTTCATATCTGATGTATAGTGCTTCGAATTCGTCGCCATAAGTATCAGGCAGTCCCGGTGCTTCATTAGGACAGAAGAGTGACCACATGCCATCTTCCTTTACTCTTTTCATAAATAGATCCGGCATCCACAGAGCGTAAAATAAATCACGGGCCCGCATTTCTTCTTTTCCATGATTTTTTTTGAGGTCTAAGAATTCATAAATGTCTGCATGCCATGGTTCAAGATAAACAGCAAAAGCGCCTTTTCTTTTGCCACCTCCCTGGTCAACGTATCTTGCGGTATCGTT
>JAYUTD010000153.1:0-5330 GCA_043755305.1 Saprospiraceae bacterium | reverse complement strand
CTTCTTGTGATAGTTTTACCTTTGAAAATAAGACTTTTTACGAAAGTGGTAAATATCCATTTGTATATAAAAATAGTCAGGGATGCGACAGCACTATTTTTGTCAATGCGACCATTCATTATACAACTTATGATACTTTAGAAGTAAGTGTTTGTGAGCTTTATGATTACTTAGGAATAGTTTACACACAAAGCGGATTATACAATGATACCCTTGTCAACCAAAATGGCTGTGACAGCATATTTACGCTTGACCTCACCATACTCCCTGGCTTTGCCACCTATGACACCATAACCAGGACAGTGTGCGATAGTTTTTCATATAATAATTTTACTTATTATACTACCGGTTCTTATTCTCAATACCTTATCAATAACGCTGGTTGCGACAGTATAATTATTATCCAACTTATAGTAGGGACAGCAACATATGACACACTGGATATAGAGAGTTGTGATAGCCTTCGAATAAATGGGGTGACTTACTTATTTTCGGGTACCTATACACAGAAACTTAAAAACAAGCTTGGATGCGATAGTCTACTCACCATCAATCTAACCATCAAAGGATTTAGCAGCTTATATACTATAACAGACAATGCCTGTGAATTGTATTTATTTGATGGTAGGGTACTTAGGAATTCAGGAGTTTATACTGCTAATTATATCAACCAAACAGGATGCGATAGCACAATTATTTTGTATTTGACTATATTCAGAACAAGCCGAGATTCTATTTTTGCGACAGCATGCGAATCCTATAAGCTTAATAATCTTACCTATAATACTTCAGGAACCTATTTTCAACAATTGATCAATAAAAATGGATGTGACTCTACGTTAAAATTGGTGTTGACCATTAAACCAGGTATGAATTCCGCCGCAATGATAAAAGATACTGTGTGTGGCAGCACTACCATCAATGGTGTAAAATATACATCCAGTGGCAAGTTCACTCAAGTCCTTAAAAACAAAGTCGGATGTGACAGTACAATAAATATTACCCTTGTGGTATACCCGGAATACGAGGTAAACGTTGACACTACAGTATGCGATTCTCTTCATTATAATAATCAAACATTCAATAAAAGCGGCACATATGCAATCAACCTTCAAACCTTAAATGGATGTGATAGTATTATATATGTCAAACTTAATGTCCTGAAAAGTACAAAAAGCACAACAAAAATTACAGTTTGTGAATCCTATACCTTCAACAATAAAGATTACACTTCCACAGGAATTTACAATGTAAAACTTATCAATGCAGCCGGATGCGACAGTATTGCCACTTTGGATCTGACCATACTTCAAGGTAAAAATACTCTTCAGATCTTTGATGTATCGGCATGCAATAGCTATGTATACAACGGCAAAGTATATGATAAAAACGGAAGATATACCGTTGAGTTTAAAAGTAAGACCGGATGTGATAGTATTATAATATTCAACCTGACTTTAAATTATGCTACTGCAAATACAGTGAATGTTACTACTTGTGATCAGTTTTCATTGAATGGCAATACCTATGTATCGTCAGGCACATATACTCAGGTATTGAAAAACAGCAATAGCTGCGACTCAGTCATCACACTAAATCTCAATATATTAAAAGGTTCTAAATCCACTTTAGACATAAGCACTTGTAATACTTACCAGCTCAATGGAGTTAAGTACTTTAAGACAGGTACCTATATGCAAATACTTAAGAACAAGATAGGTTGTGACAGTACCATCACTTTGCACTTAACTATATTGCCATTTGAAGTTGACATATTCTCCACAGGAGGCGCATTAAAAGCAAGCATAGACGGTGCCGTTTACCAATGGGTAGATTGCGATACATTTGAAGATATTCCTGGAGCCACCAATCAAACTTTCAAACCTGCAAGTTCCGGAATATATGCAGTTATTGTGACATTAGGTGATTGTGTGGATACTTCATCATGCGTAAAAGCAACCAATGTTAAAAATACAATAAAAGACCTAGCCTATACACTGTCTCCAAATCCAAACAATGGCCATTTTAATCTATCCTTTAATAGTGAAGTTCACAATGTATCAATACAACTTATTGATGCTATCGGGCATAAGACAATGTTGGCCAGATCATTTACAGGAGTAGTATATTCTTTGGACAACGGGCAACTTGCTCCCGGGGTATATGTTTTGGAAGTGGTGTATAAAAACCAGGTGACGCGTAAGCAATTTGTGGTGGTGGAGTGAATTTAATGTAGTCCAATGGATTTCAATTAGTTCAATTTGTTCAATGTAGTTCAATGTAGTTCAATTAGTTCAATGATTTCAATGATTTTTATGTCGAATTTATTGGGTCCGTAGGACATTGCGCCGCAGGCATTGGAATTATTGGGTCCATAGGACATTGCGCCGCAGGCATTGAAATTATTGGGTCCGTAGGACATTGAAATTATTGTGCCGAAGGCATTGGTATTGTTCAAGTGGCTTTTTCTAGCTGTTTTCATTAGTGCATTAGTGGCGCAAACCTGTTTGCTAATTTGTTAATTTGCTAATTTTGTCATTTTCACATTAGCCAATTACTTAGGTGGACAATACAGGCTGTAATTACTCACAGAGTATCCTCCCCATACACCGAGACCGCCTTTGATGTTGGATTTAATCCTTATATAACTCGAGAATGGACCGCCCCTGTTGGCAGATGCATCTCGTGTCTTCCAAAAACCATAGTGGGCCGCATCAAGATTCATCCATTTTATAGAGCAACTATCGCCTCTCATAAAAAGGCCAAAAGTATCAAAGTTGGTAGTGCTATCTCTTTGCTCCGCTTTAAAGAGGGGAAATTCAAAACTTTTACCATCAAAAAATACATCGTCATTGGTTGATTCTTGTGGAGCATAGAGTGTAGTGTTGTCTTTGTCAGTTGTCATATATCTATAGTAATCTTTTACTCCAGGATTATCATCGATCGTAATCCACAACCTTGCAAAAGTATCGTTAGGCTCACCGGGAGGATCGTCCCATCTGAATTTAGTGATGGGCACATGTTTAGGTATTGTTGTAGTCGCAGTGAGCAATTGATCCTCTATTGTGACAGACAAATCGTACTTACCACCTTGCTTTTTGTTTATTTGATTTAAAAGATCAGCGTATAGGCAGATGTCCAGTACAGTGCTATCAGGATTCAAGCCAAGGGTTTCAAGCGCTGCTTTACGCAACTCAGCAGGCAAGTCATTGAGACAAAGCTTGGTCAATTGTATATTCTTTTCACCATCATTAACCACAACATTTGCATTTTTTACAAAGAGTTTGGCAAAAACATCTGGGCCTATTGTGGATAGATAAGGGATGCTTTTTGTGACCAGGACATAAGTGGGTAAGCTGCCAGGCCCTTCTTCGATATAACCTTCGACTACATATAGTTGATCAGCATCTGTTGTAGGTGGCACATAAGGTGTCTCGCACGACATAAATAATGCACAAAAGAAACAGAGTAAGTAAGAATACTGGTTGAATGCTATATTTTGCATGAGTGAGATATTTAATTAAATTTAAAGTTATAAGTGACTGATGGTATCAATGGGAACAGGGTAATCTTAGAACCTTCAATCGTATTGGTCCCTTTTTCAAAATTTGTCTCAACATCGTAGTTGATAAAGAACGGATTTTTTCTGTTATATACATTATAAATAGAAAAATTCCATGAGCCTTTCCATTTCTTTTTGGAATCTGGTTTTGGGGTATATGTAAAGGAGATGTCTATTCTGTGGTAAGCGTCCAATCGCTGGCTATTTCTAGGCCCATAGAATAGATTGAGTTTTTGTTCTGTAAAAAAAAATCCATTGATCGGTGTAAACAATTTACCTGTACCATACACAAAGATTCCGCCCATCTCCCATTTCTTTGACAGCTTGTAATTGGCCACAACGGATATGTCATGTGTTCGGTCATATACAGCAGGATACCATCTGCCCTGCTCTATCCTGTCAAATGATCTTTCGGTTCGAGACAAAGTATAGCCAATCCATCCATTTAATTTACCTGTTGATTTTTTAACAAAAAACTCTGCGCCATATGCCCTGCCCTTTCCAAATACAAACTCATCTTCTACTTCCTGAGAAAGATCGGCAACATAATCGTCAGCGTAGTCTATTTGATTTTTTAGGTCTCTGTAATATATCTCCACTGAAGTTTCGTAATCATCATTGCTGAAATTTTTGAAAAAACCTACGGCATATTGTACCCCTTTTTGAGGCTTGATGATTTCAGTACTAGGCACCCATACATCTGTAGGTAACGTGCTGCCTGAGTTGCTTACCAGGTGTAAAAATTGATTGGTAACTGTCACTCCTCCTTTAATACTGGAAGTTTCAGAGGCTTTATACCTAAAACTGATTCTTGGTTCAAATCCCGCATAAGTTATGGCTGGTTCGAAAGTGCCGTATACTTTGCCGTCAATCTTTGAAGTATAGGGCCCAACCTGAGAAAACAAAGCTAGTCTGCTGCCTACATTAATGCCAAGTTTGTCATTTACCTTGATATCATCCAGTACATAAATGCCGATTTCATTGGCGTACTTGGGTTTGAATGTGGAATTGAATTCTACTTCACCATTGGTGGCAGAAGCAGTGTTTGGCGTAAGTGTGTGGTAAGTATAATTGGCACCATACTTAATATTGTGTTTTGTGCCCAGATAATAATCAAAGTCCAATTTCAAATTCCAGTCCTTTACACCTGAAAACAATTTGAATTTGAAATCTTCTTGTCCGCCACCAAACTGAAATTTGTAATCATTGTATATAGCGGATAGATTGAAAAATAATTTATTATTGAATACGTGATTCCATCTAAGTGTCGCTGTTTTATTTCCATAAGGTAGGTCAAATTCAAAATCTCTTTTTGGTTGAGCAAATTTCAAAACATCTCTTCCAAAATAAGCGCTGAAAAACAATCTGTCTCTGTCGGAAAACTTGTGATTAAGTTTGGCATTTAAGTCATAAAAATAGTAATTGGATCCTGCAAAACTTGAATTGCCTATTACTCCTTGCAAAAGATCTCCAATGTAAGTCCGTCTGCCGGATACAATAAAAGATGTCTTGTCCTTGACTATAGGTCCTTGTACAGTAAGTCGTGAAGAAATCAAACCGATGCCTCCTTCTGCACTATATTCCTTCATATTGCCATCCTTCATCTGAATATCTAAGACACTAGAGAGCCTACCTCCAAAATTGGCAGGCATACCTCCTTTTATTAAAGTGGTATTTTTGATTGCATCCGAGTTGAATACAGAAAAGAAGCCAAGTAAATGCCCGGAGTTATATACAACAGCTTCATCCAGTAAAATTAAATTTTGAT
>JAYUTD010000152.1:0-2120 GCA_043755305.1 Saprospiraceae bacterium | reverse complement strand
AATAGTGAAGCGTGACAAGATGATTTACCCTGGGAGTAAAGGAAATATTGGACGTAAAATGCACCATAGATTGGTCTGCATTGGTCTGGGTGCTTCTTATATTGTACTGCGGCAAATGGATGCCAAAATCATTCTTTGCTTTTACAGCAGACCATGTCGCATCTGCAGTCCATTTGCTTTTGATAAATTGTACGCCGATTTTACTTCTATACGTATGGAATGATCCAATGGACGATTGCACATGAATGGCATTTTTGTCCGGCAATCGATCGGTAAGGCCTATTACTCCTGCTACGGCGCCACTGCCCCATATGGTAGAATTTCCGCCTGACTCCAGAGACACCACATCATTATTGTCTAAACTCAACAAAGACATATCCAGCAAACCCAGTGTCGGGCTTTGTACCGGCAAGCCATTCCACAAAACCAAAGTTTGACTGGCACTACTGCCTTTGATAGAAGAAGTAGAAAGTGTGCCTGGTCCATAATTTTTGGTATACGCTAGTCCCTTTCGCTGCAGCAAATCGGCCACTGTATTTTCCCCAATGCTATCGCTTGCCCAGGTATAAAATTTATTCCCTATGGCCTGGTCTTTAAGGGACGAGGCATACACCACTACTTCTTTTAAAGTAGCCATAGTATCTGTTTGACTATTGGCAATACCCACATTGCATATAATACAAACCGCCAAAAGGTTTTTATTACGAAACATCAAAAATAATTGGCCGGCAATAACAGCGACAAATAGAAAAGAACCATTTGCTATGCAAAAAAATGCCATGGATAATTGACATCCCTTTTATAGCCCTGCGGCACCATAGTCCATTTTATACTAAAAAAATGGGCCCTTTACAGACTCTTCTCCATTGTTAACCTCATCCACCGAAAGTACACAATATAAACTCTCTTTTTGGCAGGTCTTCTGACTCATTTCTCTTTTCTTTTTCCTTCCCATCAATACCTGACAGTGGATTGCAGCAAAGAAAAGTGTGGCTTGTTTTCTAACCACTCGAAATATACAGCTGCGGTGACAGTTATAGATTTTCACTATATTCCCTATTAAAACTTGACCGTGGCACATTGCCAGGGTCAGTTGCCATAAAGCAAAGTAAAGGTAAGGGCTATTTTTGGTAATGCAAAATAAATTTACAAACAGCTCTGGTCCAAAAACACACCCCAGGCATTTGCCAATGTTGCTGAAATTTCAAAATTATGCAGTAAAAAAGCATTAATAGAAGCAAATTGTTTACCTTAGTTTGTGTTATTCTGAAATTATTCAATGTTAAATCTTAAACCATGTTTGTGAAGTCCATAAAAAATATACCGCTTTTTTTCGTACCCGTACTGTTTTTTTCAATAGTACTCCTGTCTGCTTTCAATGCTGAAAAGCCCTCGTACACACAATGTTTAAAAGCAAGTATCCAGATAGATTCATTGACAGATTCCATTGAAGTAATCGATACAGTGGCTACGTATGATCCAAATGACTACAGCGAAAAATTGGTGTTTATAAAAAGAAAAATTCCAAGAGTAACCCCAAAAGAGAGCACCGGGTTTTCTATAGAAGACATCGTATTTACCGGCAAAACAATGGCCAAAAAAGATACCTTTGCTACCTACAATCCTGCTACCAAAGAGCAAACCCTGATGATAACCTCCTATGACATGCCAATAGAACTGGAAGAGCCAATGAAAGGCATGAATCCAAAAGAAACTACAAAGCTAAAAATCAAGTACGCCACCAATAAAAAAACGGAAACAAAAATAGTGAAGCGAAAGAAATAGCGCTGCCTACCAGTTGAATTTATTGAACGAATAAATCGTACAGGTAAATCTTTATTATTCGCAGGAATCCATGTGGGATGTCCCGGTTAGGACAACTATCAATGGCTGACTTCATTTTTAAACAATACCTGCACCAAAAAATAATGGGGAATATTGTATTGCTTGCCAAACAACTCAGGATTTACTTTTGCGTAGGCTACTTCACAATAAGAACTTGAACCGTCCTTGTGTACTGAAGGCGCAATCACTCCTAATATGTAAACGGGCTGGGCAATCGCAACCTCTGTAGGTTTGGGCCCGGGCACAAAATCCTTCAATACATAATTGTACTTATT
>JAYUTD010000151.1:0-2122 GCA_043755305.1 Saprospiraceae bacterium | reverse complement strand
CTGCAGGCCATTGGAAATTTATTTTTTATTAAGATCAAAAATAATATAATTTTATATGACTTATAAGTTTATTGTTTTCTTATTCTGGAAAAGCTGCTTAGTTCCACTGTTCCCGGGCCAATAAAAGTATTCTTGCCATTCGCATTGATGGTTTTTATATCTGTATAATTTAAGGTCAATTTTTTATTGGCCGATATTTGTATGCCACTTGCAGCATTATTGAAGTCAATACTTATTTCTGGTCTGAGTGCTGTAGAACCAAGAATGGTTGCATTTTTATTGATTAAAAGTGACGCTGATAAAAGAGTGGTATTTGTCAATGGTTGGTCATACGTGACAGTGCCACCTTCCACCAAGCATTCCAATACATTTCTCAGTGTTCCTTCCCCTGAATTTGCAGAATTTTTAACTACGGTACCCTCTACCTGTATAGTAACTGATTTAGCGCCTTTACATCCTGAAACATGGGTAACAGTGACAGTATATGTGCTTGTTACTAAAGGAGAGACTAAATTAGTAGCATTCGATGAGCCATTGTTCCATTCATAAGATGTACCACCGGAAGCAGCAAGTGTAACCGGAGCTCCGGAACAAATGTTGCCATCATTGGGTGTAGTCCCTGAATTTTCTATTACACTTATACTTATGGATGGGTCAATAGCATTTGTATCATCACAATCGTCGTCATTGGTTACATAGCCTGCTGAAGATACGCAGGATTTTATAAAAACATTTGGATTTCCTAAGCCGTCACCATCGGCATCCTGGTAAAGTGTAAGTAAATCATTCACATTTTGCACTACACAGTAGGAAGCATTAGTCTCGTCATGCAAATAAGTGGGATATGTAGGATCTTTTGCCGTAAATTCAAATGTGACTGTGCCAATAAAAGTAGCATCCCTTATTTGTATTGGCATAGTGGCAATACCATTTGCTACGGGAGCCATAGGTACAATGGGTACAATTGGTGCAAAGTCAATATGGAAAGGGGCGTCAGCCTGTCCTATAATTTTAAATGGTGCATATATGAAGGCTTGATTAATTTTCAACACTTGCTTCATTGTACCACTATAAAATTGTAGATCGATGGTGTCTCCACTGTAGCTATCACCACCTATGGTCAAAAAATACGACCCGGATAGACTATCCTGCACTGCTACACCTCTCAATTCATTGTTGACAAATGCTGCCAATACATCATTTCGGTGAAGAAACTGATATTTGGGAGTGTAATCAATCCTTGCTATTACAGTCATATTTGAGCCAAAATTTTTATTTAAATTCCAGCTTGGTTTTGGTAAAGCAGGATTGCTTGTAGTGATTATTGGGCGGTAGTCGTACAAAATGGCTGGGCCGTTGTATTGGTTTTCATATTGATCTAACTGCTCAGTCGTAAACTGATTGCCCAATAAAATTCCCTGATTGGGAATTTTAGGTAACCATTTTGGGGCATTCCACAACGGAGTCACTGTGCACAATATGGTGGTTTCTGCGTATTGTGTAGTCGATTGAATTCTTTCAGTTGTACCATGCATTGATTCCAAAGAAGCTGTGCTCAATTCGGTGGCCCTTACTGTCAGTGCTGTCTGACCGACAAATCCGTTTGCACCGGAAATGTGCAATACACTTCCATCAAAAAACGAAATTAAATTTGGATTAGGCAATGTACTCCATTCCACAGGGAATGAATCCGGCTGTATTAAGTAATTATCCATATTTATTGGCTTAAATGGAATCGTCCGCATTGTCGTCTGTGGGGGTACATTCAATAAACCAAGTGGGTAATTGTTATTTTCATATATTTTAATTAAAAAAGGAAAGCCTACACCACCTACAATATCATTGACTTTAAAGGCAAAAGGAGTCACTACTTCATATACCTGATTGGTCACTTTATGGTACACTTTTATAGTCATTGTCTCCAAAGAAAAATTAGAGTACAAGGTAATAAAATGCAGGTATGTCCCATTGCCGGCATTGACAGGCTTGCCCAGGCCACGCAATTCATTGCCTGAAAAAAAAGCTATGCGGTCATCCACATTATTAGATGCTATATCATTCAATGTTATTTTTGCAATAACACTCGATGTCTGGGCATAATTGGCAGCTATAGGGGGCTGCC
>JAYUTD010000150.1:0-2123 GCA_043755305.1 Saprospiraceae bacterium | reverse complement strand
TAGCAAAATTCTACTCTGTGCAACAGAAGGAGTTTGTGCGTAAATTCTAACCACAGGTTCTGTACCACTTGCCCTCACCATGATCCATTCGTCTTCTGATACAAAAAATTTGTACCCGTCAATATTTTCTGTTTTTGTAACAGGTCTATTTCCTATGGTTTTAACCTCATTGTTTTTACACATATCCATAGCCCGATTCTTTATTTCATTGGTAAGGTGATGGTCATCTCTTTCAAATGAAAAACTCCCGACCTTGTCATATATTTCATGAATCAATTGCTTAATCGACTTACCAGTAACTGCCATAAATTCCATAACCATAAGTCCTATCCATACACCATCTCTTTCAGGTATGTGCCCTTTGACAGCAAGTCCACCAGATTCTTCACCACCAACGAGTACATCTTCGTTGATCATTATTTCTGCTATGTATTTAAATCCGATTTTAGTGACTTCACATTCCAGTCCATAATATTCAGCTAGCTTTTTCATCTTATCTGTAACTGAGAAAGTGACCACTACTTTTCCTCTCAATTTTTTGTATTCATACATATAATATAGTAATAACAATAATATGTGATGAGAGTCTACAAATTTGCCATCTTCATCAAAAAGGCCTATTCTATCGGCATCACCGTCATTGGCTAGGCCTAGATTATAGTCATTATTTGCTATGATTGAGGAAAGTTCTTTAAGGTTTTTTTCTATAGGCTCTGGTGCTTGACCCATAAAGGAAGGATTGTAGTCACAATGTAAATGCAAAGCTTCCGGAAATAAGGTTTTGACTACACGTTGACCAGCTCCATACATAGCATCATAAGCCAGCTTCAACCCTGAAGATTTGATTTTGTCAAGGTCAAAACCTTTTCTTACATGATTGAGGTACATGTTTTCTAAATCTATGTAATCAAGCAAGCCATTGTCTTTAATCTCTTGCAATGAAGGCAGGCTTTCGAGAACAGTGTCTGGTATGAGGGATTCTACTTCTTCAATATCAGATGGCGTAGTAGGTCCTCCATAAGAAGACTTGAGTTTATACCCATTATAAGAAGGTGGATTGTGAGATGCAGTAATCACTACCCCCAAATCACTCCCGGTTTCTACGACTCCAAGCGAAACCATAGGTGTGGACACAAAATCTGGAGATAAAAAAACTTTTATTCCAAAGTTACCGAATACCCGAGCTGCTATTTCTGAAAACATTTTACCACCAAATCGGGTGTCGTAGCCAATGACTACTTTTGTCATTTTACGTTTTTGCATCCATTTTGCTGTGCCTTCTGAAACTCTTTCTACATTAGCTACGGTGTATTCCTGAGCTATGATGGCCCGCCAACCATCTGTTCCAAATTTAATTGTAGTCATTATTCGTCTTTTAGTCTAAAGCAAATATAATTTCAATTTGTTGAAATAAAAAATGAAAAATTAAAATGGTAAATATTTTTTATATTAGAAAGTGTAAATGATTGGCTCTACTTATCAATAGTAATAAAAAGTAAATCTTCACCTTTTTGAGTTTAGATGTGTAAATTTGTGGGAACATATAGCAAATAAATGAATCTTTACTATGATTTACTCAATGCGCTCAAATTGGCGCAAATAGAAAAATACAAGTTTATTGGCACCAATGTAAATATAGGAAGTTCCAATATTTACGGTGGTCATGTGTTGTCACAAGCTGTAAAATCTGCGACAATGTGTGCCTCTGCAGATAAATCCATTCATTCTCTTCATGGTTATTTTTTGTTGCCTGGCAATAATGACTTACCTATTACTTATGACGTAGAACCACTGAAAATGGGTAAAAGTTTTGACGTAATGAGAGTTCTGGCCTCTCAAGGAGAAAAGGTCATTTTTACAATGTCGGCCTCTTTTCATTTGAAAGAGGATGGCATCACCCATCAGACAGCGATGCCTAATGTAGTCGAACCTATGCAACTACAACCTTTTTCAAAAATATTTACAGATTTTGCAGAAAAATTTGGCATTCAAGCCAGAGGTATAATATCTGCAGATGGTCCATTTATTTTTCATCCTCTCGAATATTACGATCCTTTCAATCCTGGCATAAGGCCGCCAAGACAGCACTTGTGGTTTAAGCCAAATGGAGATTTGCCAGAAGA
>JAYUTD010000149.1:0-2125 GCA_043755305.1 Saprospiraceae bacterium | reverse complement strand
ATTATTTTGCGGTTATGCATACCTTTTTTGAGCAAATACCTACCGGATGGCACCTCTTTTTTATCATATTTCATGAGAGAAGCTACTTGTTTAAAATGAGAAATGCTCTTCAAAACATGGTTAGCCTCAAGCTCGTTTACCACATCTTCGTAAGTTGAGCCCGATTTAATTTTTAATTCATATTTTTCAATAGCTAAGTTGTCAGAGTATAAATATATAAAACCAAAGAGGGCTGTTGTTAGTATGAAAAGAAACAAACCAATTATTAAGAATTTAAATTTTGAAAACATAATTAAATACAAGTTAAGAAAAAATGATTGTTTGGTTAATTATTTTGATTGCTTATTAAAGTTAAAACCAGTATAGAACCAATGTTTAATATTGCTCATTTTCATTGGGAAAATCGTTACTTTTTACGTCATCAATATACTTGCTTACTGCTTCTTTGATGGTATCGTACAGATTAAGGTATCTTCTTAAAAATCTTGGATGGAAATCTTTGGTAATACCCAATAGATCATGACTTACCAATACCTGACCATCGCACCCGCCGCCTGCACCAATACCAATAACAGGTATCTCCAAGGATTTGGATACAGCAGTGGCTAAGGTTGCCGGAATTTTTTCAAGTACCAATCCAAAACACCCTGCGTCTTGCAGTATCAATGCGTCTTCTTTAAGTTTCTCAGCTTCATCAATAGCTTTTGCCCTTACCGTGTATGTGCCATATTTATAAATACTTTGAGGCATAAGACCTAAATGCCCCATCACAGGTATACCCGAAGCAATGATTTTTTCGACTGCTTCTTTAACTTCTACACCACCTTCAATTTTCACTGCATGTGCCCCGGATTCTTTCATAATCCTTATTGCAGAGTCAAGCGCTTTGGTAGAATTGCTTTGGTAGTAACCAAAAGGTATATCTACCACAACGAGTGCCCTGGAAACTCCCCTGACAACTGATTGAGCATGGTAAATCATCTGATCCAAGGTGATAGGAAGCGTAGTTTCATGGCCTGCCATTACATTAGACGCACTATCCCCTACAAGTATGATGTCTATCCCTGCATCATCATATATTTTTGACATACTAAAATCATATGCTGTAATCATACTTATTTTTTCACCATCACTTTTCATCTGTTGAAGTATATGTGTAGTGATTCTTTTAACTTCTTTAGTTGCTGCTGACATCGCCAATGTTTAAGGATGCAAGATAAATGAAATATTTTGAAGTCAAAATGATTTTATTTGAATATGGTACTGAGTTGAAATACCAGCTTCGATAAACTAGTGCAATCTCTGCCCAATCATTTTCACAACCATCGAATCTACGGCATCATCCGGCTCAATCAGAGCATACTTTTTTACCCCATTGATACTCAATTCGTCAAAAGTATCAATGGTATTTTGTAATTTAGAGTGCGGCAGAGGCTTAATCATTACAATTAATTCATCTTTTTTGTCCTTGCCATATTTATTCATTATTTCTTCTTGCCTATTCATAATGGCTCTGCGCAGGCCTTGAGGGCTATAATCAGTGCTATCGATATAAATATCACTCAGATTGTCAATTTTGTCAGGTGCAGTATAAAAGTATACTTTATCATTATCGCCAAGTAAGAGCCTCATGGTTTTAGACGAAGGCACTATTGGAGGATTTGGCACAACGACATCATTCATTTTGTTTACAGCCATGGATCTTGATTTTGTAATTGTGGTAGATAATATAAAAAATGTAATGAGGAGAAATCCTAAGTCCACAATAGCGGTAAGATCTACTCTGATAAGCTGCCTGCCTGAACGATTTCTATCCTTGGAAATCATTTCTGCCATATTATTGCGTTTTTATAAGTGATGAATTAGTAACCAATATTACTTACTTATATAGATACAAGAGCACACCCCATTGGCGATTGAACAGTAAAACATGAAGCTTATGAAAATAAGTTCAATAACATAATTTTAGGAACAAATATGAAAAGACCTATGATAAATGCGCAGAATGCTGCAACAAGCACTGCTCCGGCAGCAATATCTTTTACTTTTTTGATGGATTCATTATTGGCTAATGTAACTACGTCAGCCAATATTTCTATTGCCGTATTTATGGCTTCTGCAATTA
>JAYUTD010000148.1:0-2125 GCA_043755305.1 Saprospiraceae bacterium | reverse complement strand
AGCCAAATATTGCAATAGCTCCGTCGAGACTTCCCGTATGAAACTGGATCATCTTGCCTCTATAATCTTGCTGAAACCAGCCTAATCCATATGTGATCCAATGCGGCAAAGTCTTGGCTTGTGTGGGATAAAATTCATCTTTGGTAACTATGGATTGCGGTTTAAAAAATTCAGCAAATGTCTCAGCTTTGATCAATCGTACTCCATTTACTCTTGCACTATCTTGTAAAAATAACATCCATTTGGTGATATCTTCAGTGCAAGAAACCACACTACCGGCCGGATCATATCCACCGTAGTCCAGAACCTGAATTGTCTTTACTACTGTATCTCCATAGTAAAAATGAGGCGTCATCTTACTTGGCTCTGCAGCAGCATCTTTATCCAAAGTATACGTATGAATCATGCCAAGCGGTTTGAATATTCGATTGCTGATAAAGTCATGCCAGTCCAGACCACTCACTTTTTTAATAACTTGTCCGGCTACCACATACATCAGATTTTGATAAATGAATGATGATCGCAAAGAATACGCTGGTGGCATAAATCGCATCCGACGAACAATCTCTTCTGACGAATATCCGAAAGACCATAATAAATCTCCATTACCAAGACCTGCATTATGTCGCAACAAATCTCTAACGGTGATTTCATCACTTACATATGGATCATAAAGACGAAAATCCGGCAATACATTTTTCAATTTATCATCCCATTTTATTTTGCCTTCATCGACCAGCATACCGATACAAGCAGCCGTCATGGCCTTTGTAGTCGAAGCACAATAACTAATCGTATTTGTAGTAAAGGGTTGCGGATGATCCAGGTCTGTAACCCCATAACCTTTTTTAAAAATCACTTTATGATCCTTTACTAATGCTACAGAAAGGCCTGTAGTTTTCCATAAAGGCATTGAAGATTGAATGTACTGATCAAACAAAGTAATATTATCTACTTTGGGCTCAACTTTAGTTTTGATTTTGGATTGTGCTTGAATGAAGAATGCCCAACTGAAGAATACAAATAGTAATAAAATTGAAATTTTTTTCATCCATAAATGTAATACTATGGGTGAAAAAGTTTAAAATAAAAATTGAAAATCTACTTTTTTATTTTGTACGCTTCATAATCTCGTCCATCACTTCACCTAACTGCTCTGCACCAATACCTTTTGAAACTATCCTTTTATTTTGATCAAGGATGAAAATTTGAGGTGTCGATTTTACATCATACAATACTTTATATCGGGAAGTGTGGTATGGATCTGCCGCATTGATCCATCCCGGAGCTATCTTTTGTTCATCCAGATATTTCCAACAGGTGGGTACTTTATCTGAAAACTGAGAACAAACCGCAAGGATCTCGACGCCCTTCGATTTATATTTCTCATAAAATTTTACGATAATCGGCAAGGAGGCTTTACAATGACTACATTCAGGATCCCATATAAATAAAATAGTGTAAGGTGATTTGATACCATGCAGACTGATCGTGGACTGATCAGGATATCGAGTGACTTTTATTTCAGGTGCCGTTTTACCAATCAAAATTGATCTCAAAGCAGCTGCATTTTTTTCTATTTTATCGAGCTGTTCCTGATCAATCCAAGCTGCAAAACCTTTGCTATAATATTCATCTACAAGATGCACATAGATTCCGTCAAAGCCTACGATTTTGCTTGCAGCATATTTATTGAGATATTGAATCAGATAATATTTAAATGTTTCATCAGCAGGTTGAAGTTTTCTCAATAAATAATCCAAGGATACATTAACAGAGTCAGGATCTTGTACGGTAAGTTTTTCGAGGTAATAATCCAATCGTTCATTCAATAATGGAGAACGCAGCAATCTTACATCGCCTAAATCCAGATGATCAAAATAATGAGCTTTATAAAATAGATATCGTTTAAGATCGACTTCTTCTTTTTTCCCTTCATAGACCGGAATCTCCACTTCGAACGTAGATTTGATGAGCATGGCAGCTATCGATAGAGGATATTTGGCTACAATACTATTTTGTTTGTTTTTTACAGACTCATTGATTTTATCCAATTGGGATTGTAGATTGATTTTTTTCAAACTATCCTTTTCAGCTTGGAGTTGCCATGCTCATCAAATCTACG
>JAYUTD010000147.1:0-2126 GCA_043755305.1 Saprospiraceae bacterium | reverse complement strand
ATTATTATAATGATTGAAATACCCTTTCAAGCCTTTAAATAGCTCTAATCCATCAATTGCAGGCCAAAGGTAAACATGATCGTATTTTACTGAGCGCCATAATCTTTCGATAAAGATATTATCTATGGCCCTGCCTTTCCCGTCCATGCTTATCTGCACCTTTTCTTTATCGAGGTGCTCAGCCCATTCAATACATGTAAATTGACTTCCCTGATCTGAGTTGATAATTTCAGGTTTTCCATTTTTTGTAAGTTCAAACTCATTTCAGAACACCATCATGCCGCAAGGCTAAATTTAGTCTGATTTTCGCTATATTCTTTTAGCAACATAGGTTTACCAAGACGAATATAATGCTGTAAACTTTTGAGCATAAAATCTACAAATGAGATTTTGCGTAATTGGCATGTAGTATGAATGGATAACAGTATTGCATAAGCTTGTGCGCCCTCTGGTGATTTGCTTCCATAAGATACTTTTCTTTTCAATACTGCTTTCCTGATTAATCCTTCTGCAAAATTATTATGGCATGGTGCTCCTTCATGCTCTACAAATGTCAAAATTCTTGGACGTTGTCGTAAAACTTTTTGAATAATTTCATTTAAGATGTCATTTGGATTAGTCCATCTTAACAATTCATCTAATCTTTCATGTAATTTTTCTAATCTCCTTTTGAATACCTTTTTGCCAAGTTGCTTTCTTTGCAACTGCAAGCGTTCGCCATCACGAAGTATTTTCCTGAATTTTACATAAAACTTAAATACGCTTCCCAAATTTGGAAATGCCTGGTACAAATCACGTATTTTTCTTAATAAATGAGCCATACAACTTTGCTGGGTGCAATCTATAATTAAATATGCTTTCCAGCCATCCACAATTAATAGTCCGTTGAATATGTTACCCAATATTTCTTTTACTACATCACTTCCTCTGGAATCAACTATTGTATAATATGCAGTCTGCGAATTTCCGAATGCCCACAACCACCAAAGCTTTCCATTTACCCGCCATCCAGATTCATCAGCATGTATCCTGGTAGATGATCTTACATCATTCAATATTTCATCATATACAGATTTCATAATATTTGCCACCATAATTACATGTCTTGAAAGTCCTGTCGTGCTCATTCTTTGTGCAAAAAATGTATTCATGTAGGCTGATATCTTTGTAAATGGCAAACAAGAACTAACCCACATGTAAATTATATTTATGGTTGTATTGAGTCCTTTGTCTGTCTTTGGCAATGCCAACTCTGATCTGGCTGTAACTACATTTTTGCAATGGCTGCAATATTTCTTTTCCTGGTTTACTTCAATTACCATCACCTTGGCTGGTAATTGAATATCTTCTATTATGCGCACGTTTTCCGTTTGAAGGGCAGGATGGCCTCTTAAATCTTTTCCACAAACATTACACCGGTCTACTTTTGCAGTTTCATGATGTGTAATTGTTCGATCCTTTGATTTGTTCCCCGCACCCAACCTGCCCTTTGTTCCTCTGCCACTTTTCTTTCCCAATCCATCATTGCCAACTCCTTTCTGTTCCCATTCTGGCTTCTTTGATGTTGGCTGATTAACAGTTTTATTTACTTCCTTAATTTTTCGATTAGTTTGTTCCGCTTTTAATCGTTCATTTTCTTCTTTCAGCTTAGTGTTTTCTGATTCAAGTTGAAAATACTGCTTCCTTAATATATCAAATGCATTGACAAGCTTGCGCTTTGACAAGCCCAAAAAATATTGCAAGGTCAGTGTTAAAACAGATTTGATACTCATTACTCAATTGATAAGATTGAACAATAGTATATAAATTATTTTGTTTTGTAACACCGTTTTCAAGCATTTTATAACATGTCATTGGTTGATAAAATTAAAAGATATCTCTTGCTCATACCAACTTTTTTAGCGAATTTTATCCTCTTAACTCTGAATCCAGTTTGAACTTACGTTGTTTTTTTTGATTTCAATGCTTTTGTTTTAGCTCTCTCCTCATCCGTCCATAACCATAAATGTAAGCAAGCATAAGTCCTGTATGGTTTCCATGATTCTGAAATCAATAACATCTTCTCCTTAAACTTCTTTTTGTCATCTTTGTTTAGCCGGTAAAGCTCTTTCATTGCGTTTTGTATC
>JAYUTD010000146.1:0-5358 GCA_043755305.1 Saprospiraceae bacterium | reverse complement strand
GCATCATGCCCGTGAGCCAAATTCACTCTCTCAAATGATTTTTTATTTGTGGTATTTGTTGGAAAATTACAATTCCAATCCTGAAATAAAATATTTAGTTGACAATACAGAAATGTATTTTATCCCATGTGTCAATCCTGATGGCTATAAGTTGAATGAAAAAAACAGGCCACAAGGCGGTGGCATGTGGAGAAAAAACGCCAGAAAAGACAACACAGGCAAAGTAGTAGGTGTTGACCTAAACAGAAATTATGGGTATGAATGGGGCTTTGATGATATCGGTTCTTCCATCGATCCAAATTCTAATACCTATAGAGGCACAGGCCCATTTTCTGAAGCGGAAACTTCTGCTGTAAGGGAATTTTGTGTAAGCCATAATTTTATCCTGGCGCTAAACTACCATACGTTTGGCAACTTACTGATACATCCATGGGGCTATAATGACACTCCTACTGATGAAGACCTTTTGTTTAAAAGCATGGGTAGCATTATGAATAGTGAGAATAATTTCAAGATGGGCACAGGCTCAGAAACCGTAGGATATACAACCAACGGTGATAGCGATGATTACATGTATGGCGATCAGATTGAGAAAAACAAAATCTACTCTTATACTCCGGAAGTAGGACCATCTTTTTGGCCGGCAAAAAAGGACATAGATTATTTGAATAAGACTTGTGTTGAGATGAATCTAAGTTTGCCTAGATTGGTCAATGCTTTAATTGATCACAGAGAGGTGCTAAAAATACAAAACTATGCCTACACAGATACGCTTGCTGTGCAATTTTCAAAATCAAGTTTCAAAAAAGAAAATGTAGCCATTACTTTATCCATCGATCCTTTGTACAGCGATAGTCCTGCTGTAAATGCCAATATCAATCTGGATCAGGGAGCAAACACCATTGTAAAATTGCCTTTTGAAATCGTAGAAAGCAATCTATTTGTTGGTAAAAACGAAGTGAAGGTATTGGTAAAAAAGCAATACAGTGGTTATGCTACCACTGATTCCCTATACCTTGATTTTTTCAAAGGGGACATTGACACTATTTTCAGAGAAGAAGGATCGGACCTCGCTCAATGGAAAGTTGGGAGCCAGTGGAATATAACCACAATACCGGATTATTTTGTGTCCGCCCCCAGCTCATTGACCGATTCTCCAAGTACACCGTATGGCAGAAACCAAACCAATACATTAATTCTCCAATCAGGGCTTGATCTAAGCAAAGCAGTGAATCCATTGCTTACTTTTAAAGCAAGATGGAGTATAGAAAAATCGTTTGACTACGCTTCAATATATGCCTATATCCCGGGCAAAGATACGGTATGGTTGTGCGGTAAATATACCAATACCGGTACTCTAGACCAAAAAGCGGGATATCCAATTTATGATGGTGAACAAAATAGTTTTGTTACTGAAATCATAAGTCTTGATCTATTTGCAGGTAAGAAAGATGTGTATATAGCAATGGATATGGTATCAGACGGTTTTCTTGAAATGGATGGGTTTTATATAGATGACATCGAAGTATATTCATTCAAAGAGAAAGTAATTTCAACCAATATACCTGAAATCGACAATAGCGCTTTACTCTATCCCAATCCTTCTAACGGACTATTGTATGTAAATCAAACTATCCAGGAAGCGGAAATAAGTTTGTATGATTTCATGGGAAGAAAAGTGATGACTTCAAAGTTGGTCCAGGGCAATGTGATAGATTGCAGCAAATTGGCCAATGGCATCTACTCTGCAAAATTGGTTACACCATCAGGACGAATATATTTTAATAATGTAGTGATTGCTAAATAATGAATCTTGGGAAATACTGCTTATATTCATGTTGTATTTCCGCTTGCATTGCCCCATCTGTATACTTATGCGCTGCCACCTGAATTCGCCGATGTAAAAATAGGATGTCGTGTAGAGGTAGAATTGCGCAATAAATTGTACGCAGGAATTGTTTATGCTTTTATTGATGAAGTAGATAAATCTATAGCTACAAAATACATCAATTCTGTCATAGACGATACACCAATTATCAACGCAACTCAACTGTCGATGTGGACCTGGATGGCAAAGTATTATTGTTGTACTCTTGGTGAAGTAATGGAAGCAGGTATTCCATCAGGATTGAAACTCAACAGTACTTCCATTGTCACTATAGCAGAAGAAGAATATGAGCCGGAGAATGATCAACTCACTGATGATGAATACCTGGTCACGGAAGCATTGTCTATGCAAAAAGAATTGAGCATTGAGCAAATCAAAAGCATCCTCAATAAAAAAAGCATCTACCCTATTCTAAAATCTTTGCTTGCCAAAAATGTGCTTCGCATCAAAGAACAATTGATGGAAAAGTACAAACCTAAAACAGTAAGAATGGTGCGCCTTTCCGATGCATACCAATCCGAAGAAAACCAGGTCGTGGCATTGGACAAAATTTCAAAATCTGAACACCAAAGCCAAACTTTACTGGCCATCATCAGCCTTTCAAAAAATAGTGCTTTCATTCCTGTCTCAAGCATTAAAGAGTATTATGCCAATGCGACACCAGCAATAAAGGCGCTGGTCAATAAAGGATACATTATCGAAGAAAAAAAACAGGTGTCAAGGATAAATCTCCATCTTCAAAACCTGGAATCCCTGCCGCCTCTTACTGCCATGCAAACCAATGCATTGGATATTATTAAAAAATCTTTTGAGGCCCAAAAGCCTGTACTTATCCATGGTGTGACTGGAAGTGGCAAAACTAGAATATACAAAGAACTGATCCATGATGCCTTATCCAAAGGCAAGCAGGTATTGTACTTACTTCCTGAAATCGCATTGACCTCCCAGATAGTAGACAGGCTCGCTAAGGTATTTGGCAATGACATACTGATGTACCATTCAAAACTTGGGGACAACGACAGGGTAGAAATATGGAATGAAGTCCTGAAAGGCAAGAAGCTTGTCCTCACTGCCAGGTCAGGTATTTTTTTGCCCTTCACTAATCTTGCGCTAATCATAGTAGATGAGGAACACGATCCTTCTTACAAACAGCATGAACCTAAGCCCCATTACAATGCCAGAGATATAGCCCTTTACATGGCCTATCACAGCAAGTGCAATGCAGTACTAGGGTCTGCCACACCTAGTATAGAGAGTTACCACAATGCCCGGGAAGGAAAGTTTACATTGGTTACTTTGGACAAAAGATTTGGAGATGTGCAGATGCCAGAGGTACAAATAGTAGACCTTGGCTACGAAAGAAAAACGGGTCGCTTCAAACCTGTACTAAGTGTGCCGCTTCAAAAAGAAATGAAGAAGAGACTTGACGAAAAAAAACAAGTCATCTTATTTCAAAATAGAAGAGGATATGTACCAACGGTCCAATGTAAAAATTGCGGCTGGACTGCTATGTGTGTCAATTGTGATGTCAATCTTACCTTGCATAAATTCATCAATGAACTGAGCTGTCACTATTGCAGCCACAAACAAAAACCACCTCAGGTATGTCCATCTTGTGGCAATGCTGAAGTAAAAGAAATAGGTAGCGGCACCGAGAAAATTGAAGCAGTCGTAAGCCAATATTTTCCTGCAAATACCATAGCAAGGCTTGACTTAGATACGACCAAAACAAAGGCTTCACTTGAAAAAGTAATTGGGGCTTTTTCAATTGGAGAAATAGATATACTGGTAGGCACACAGATGGTGACTAAGGGTTTTGATTTTGACAACGTAAATCTGGTAGGTGTCATAGATGCCGATGCATCGCTGCGCATCCCTGATTTCAGGGCCAATGAACGCACCTATCAGCTCATTACTCAGGTAGCAGGTCGTGCAGGAAGGCGGGCGGACCAAGGCAAAGTAATCATACAAACCTACTCTCCTACCCATCCCGTAATCAAAGAAATTATTGCCAATGACTACGCTGCTTTTTACAGCAGAGAAATCGGCGAAAGAAAATTGTTTAATTTTCCGCCATTTGTTCGCCTCATCTATCTGGAGTTGAGACACAAAGAAGTCGACAAGGTAAGTCGTGCAGCTGAACTCATAGCCCTAAAATTAAAAACGGCCCTCGGCACAAGGGTCCAGGGTCCACTGGTACCCGGTATTTCAAGGCTTCGAAACCAATACATCAGAAGTATTGTGGTAAAAATGGAAAAAGACAATGAGACCGGATTTAAGATCAAAGCGCTAATCATGAAGTTGAAGGATGAGCTTTCCAATGATAAGGAAATGCGGTCGGTAAGGATTAAAATTGATGTGGATCCGTATTAGTTTTGGAAGTATAATGGGCATCAAGGTTTCGTTTCATATATATCCAAAAACAAATGTTTCTGTAGATTTTATATCTTTACAAAATAAAAAGGCAATAAATATAAAATATTAAGAAGTATAAGGCACTTTTTGTGGAATTTTATTGTTTTTTAACAGTAACTAAAACATTTGAATATGTCAGTCATAGAACTTAAAAATCAAGTTAAAAATCGTATTGAAGCAGTAAATGATGAATATTTGCTTGAAGAAATATTGAACTTGATAGACTTCGAATCTGAAAAAGAAGAAATATTCATTATCTCTGCCGATCATCAGAAAGAACTGGACAAAAGCATAGTACAAATGCAAAGTGGTGACACAATATCAAATGAAGAAGTAGATGCAAAAGTCCAAAAATGGCTCTCAGAATAGTATGGACGAAAAATGCCCTAACACATTTAGAAGATATTCTTAGCTATTGGGAAGTGAGAAATGGAACTAAAACATATAGTATAAAACTTTATAAGTTGTTTTACTCAGGTCTAGATGTTTTATCAAGGTGTCCTGAAACAGGTAGTTAGACAAACAATACCTTAATACGGAAAAAGACTATTAGAGATTACTTTATCTATTACAGTTTTGATGAAACATATTTAACTATATTAGGCATTGTAGACATGAGAAGGAATCCAAAATTTCTAAGAAAATTTGAAGAATAGTCAAACCATAGACCACAAAAAATTATTGATGAAAATTTGAATATTTTTAAAATTTTCACTGAATGAAGTATCGCAACTTTTTATAAATATTTTCACTAACTAGTAAATAAATAAAAATGGAATTAGCCATTGAACCCCAAAGGAGTATACTTAGTTGTTGAATCACATAAATACACAAAATCAGACGCTGAACTAATGACAAAGATAATTAACCATTATAAAGCAACTAGTGAATTATTGAAACTAGGCAACTTAAAACCTGAATCAAAAGTGAAAAAAGAGAAAATCGTAAAGCCATAATCAAATTAATGCAGACGACCAGAATAAGCCACATCAGCCCTCTCCAATTTATCTAACCTAAAAGAAAGTAGTATATACCCATGCAAGGTAGTCCAAATT
>JAYUTD010000145.1:0-2137 GCA_043755305.1 Saprospiraceae bacterium | reverse complement strand
CGGCAATACAAAATAGAAATACCCAGCCCATTTGATCCAGAAATGGGATAGTTGAACAATCAATACCTGGCAGCCAGTTTCTAAACATACTAAAAGCCAAAAGAAAGCCGCCAACTATAGCAAAAAGTGCCCCGGCAGAGTTGGCTCTTTTCCAAAAAAAGCCCATAATGAATGAGGCAAAAATTCCAGGAGACAATAAGCCTGTCATTTGCTGGATAAACTGAAATCCGCCTTTTTTATCAATGCCCATAAAAGGAGAAATTATTATTGCAAGTATCATAGATACAACAATAACAATTCTTCCAATGGCCACCAATTCTTTGTCTGATTTGTTTTTGCCGATATATATTTTGTACACATCTAAGGTAAATATAGTTGAAATACTATTTGCCTTACCTGCCAATGAAGCAACTACTGCAGCTGTTAATGCGGCAAAGGATAAACCTTTCAAACCTGCAGGAAGAAGATTCAGTAAGACAGGATAAGCCTTGTCCTGATTGAGCAGGCCATCGGCCCCTAGCATTTCTTGCTGAAATTGCCCACTTTGATAGAGGGCGTAAGCTGCAATACCGGGAAGCGTTACAATGACAGGCATCAATAGTTTTAAAAAGGCAGCAAATAACAGCCCTTTTCTTGCAGTGTCTAAGTCAGCACCTAATGCCCTTTGTGTGATGTATTGATTGCAGCCCCAATAATTGAGATTTGTAATCCACATAGCGCCAAACAAAACAGTCAACCCAGGTAAGGACATATAATGGGGACTACTTTTAGTATAAATCATGTGGAAATGATCATCGTGTTTGCTTGTCATTGCTTTAAAGCCTTCTATAAAACTACCCCCTGTGCCATCATTGGCGGATACTAATGTTAAAGCAAGATAAGTAGCGGCAAGGCCGCCAATCACTAAGAAAAAGACTTGAATGACGTCAGTAAAACCTATTACTTTCATACCGCCAATCGTTATGACTATAGCGAAGGCTGCTAAGAAAATCATGCATTGGTAAAAGCCCAAACCCGATACTCCCGAAACGGCTAAAGCCCCTAAATAGAGTATAGAAGTAAGATTGACAGTAATGTATAGCGCCAACCAGAAAAAGGCCATAATCAAACTTACTGTTTTATTGTATCGCTGGCTCAAAAATTGAGGCATCGTGGAAATTTTATTTTTGAGGTAGATAGGTATAAAAAATACAGCTACAACAATTAATGTTGCGGCAGCCATCCATTCATAGGTAGATATACCTAACCCCATTGTAAAACCATTGCCGGACATACCTATCATTTGTTCTGCCGATATATTGGATGCAATAAGAGAGGCACCAATTGCCCACCAAGTCAATGAACCTTCAGCCAGAAAATAATCCTGGGTGCTCGGATTTTTATTTTGTTTTTGCTTGTACACCCACCAACCATAGCTTGACACTAAGACGAAGTAGATGAAAAATACAATGTAATCTGTGGTGTGTAATACATTCATAATTTTATAAGTTGTTGGTTTTAGATTGTTTGCTGAATAAGTCAGCCAATATAAGTATATTTTTTTTACCAAGCTTTAAAAAAGAAAGCACAATATTTAATTTTGAATTATCAATTTATTTTATTTTTTTACGCAAAAAATTAAAATAAATACATACAATACGCAAATATTATTTTGCACTATAAAAGTTAAATGATTTTTCTATTGCAATTGTATAATAGCTTATGTGAATTGATTGATAATATTTTCAAACAATTCCTGCCTGCCACTTTTTTGTGGAATATCATTTTGAATTTTAGCGATGTCAGCCAGATTCATCAATGATAGATTGCCTTGTTCAAAGGCTGCTCCATTATTGGTATCAAAGCTAGAATATCTTTCCTTTCTCATTTTTTTATAGTCTGAATTTGAGAGTACCAAGTCCGCAGCAATTAAAGCTCTCGCAAATGTGTCCATGCCACCTATATGGGCATAAAATAGGTCTTCTGCATCTGATGAATTCCTTCTTATTTTGGCATCAAAATTTATACCGCCACCTTGTATACCACCTGATTCAAGGATTACAAGCATGGCTTCTGTGAGCTCCATGACATTGTTTGGAAATTGATCGGTATCCCATCCATTTTGATAGTCCCCTCTGTTGGCATCAACACTGCCGAG
>JAYUTD010000144.1:0-2139 GCA_043755305.1 Saprospiraceae bacterium | reverse complement strand
TTTGGAATAAAAGACAGTATCCACTGGCTTAGAAGAGGTAGCAGGGGCACCTTTATCAAAATCCCACAACCCTATAAAGTTTCCACTTGAAAGATCTTTTACCACAAACCTGTTGCCGTCTCCGGGTACAGCTTCAACGCTTATATTGGGTACATCTACGTTTTTATCCAGACTGTAGACTTCTTCTCTGGATGGATTGCAGGATATATTGAATAAAACTATGGCCAATGCCAAAAAGTAAATATATTTTATTGGTTTCATTTTAATTAAATTTAAGATTAATATCCAGGGTTTTGGGTAAGTGCCCCATTGGTGGCAAGAATTTGTGACTGGGGAACCGGAAATAATTCATGAACCCCGGCTTTAAATCCTGCAGAACCTAATACTTCAGTGGCTCTGCCGGTCCTTACCAAATCAAAAAAACGATGCGCTTCAAGCCCAAGTTCAATGCGGCGCTCCCTATAAATGGCAGCAATAAGTGCCTCCCCACTTGCATTGATGGCTGGGATTTTTACTCTGTTTCTCACAGTATTCAGCGAAGCTTTAGCACTGGCTTCGTCGCCTGTCAAATAAGATGCCTCGGCGTGCATAAGCAATACATCGGCATACCGTATTACACGATCATTGCTTCCCCCATTTGGACTTGGGTCTCCAAAAGGTGCGTCTTCACTTTTGTTGTTGAAATATTTTTTGGAGTAGTATTTGTTTTCAAAACCACCCGTTGCTTCAATGGTAAACTTTCCCCTGTCGCCCATTTCATCGCCAATTCTAAATACGGTAGATTTCAATCTTGGGTCTTCAAATCCTTCTTTTGAAAATTCTTTAACAAAATCTTCTGTTGGTATGTTGAAACCAAAACCTGCGAATTGCCCTCTCGCTCTGGTAAATACATTGGTAAAGCTGCCTTCATTGGCATTGTTTTTACCCCAGTTGCCTCCTGACGCATTCATGTATTGGATTTCAAAAACAGACTCTGCATTGTTTTCGCCTTCAAGCGTAAATATATCTTTATAGTCAGGGACCAATTGGTATTGATTTGAAACAATGATTTGATTGGTCACAGCTTTAGCTTCTGCATATTTTTTTCTCCAAAGATATGTTTTGGCAAGCAGAGCTTGGGCACTTCCTTTGGTGATTCTACCCAGATCTGATAGCTCGTATTCACTTCTTAAAAGTAAATCTGCTGAAGCCTCCGTAAGGTCCTTCTCAATCAAATCCCAGACTTTCTCTTTTGGGCTTCTTGGCAAATTATATTCAGAAGGAGCCAATACGTGATCAGCAATCGGCACATCGCCAAACATGGTAACCAGGTTGTAATAATTCCAGGCCCTAATAAATTTTGCTTCTGCTAAAATTCTTGCTTTGAGTTTGGCATCCATTTCTATCGGCGGAACTTTTTCCAGTACGACATTTGCTCTGTATATTCCTTCAAAATCAGCGCCCCATTCGGACTCAAGCAAGTCTATATTTGAGTTGCCTCTAAAGTTTTCTAATTGTAAAAGGTCGTTGACGTCATTGTCGCCAGAGCCTCCTTTTTCAGAGTCATCAGACATAATATCGCCCCAGAACCATCGAAAATGGCCTGCGGGAGAAATTTGAAACTGAAGGGAAGCATATGCAGCATTGACAGCGGCAATAGCATCTGCTTCCGTACGGTAAAAATTCTCATCCGTGACACCCACTATCGGATTTTTATCTAAAAAATCTTTGGTACAGGATGTCAGAAATAACAAAACTATAGATATTTTGAGTATAGATTTCATTTTCATTATTTTAAAAGTTAAAACTTATTCCAGCTAAAATAGTTCTCGCCTGCGGATAAAATCCTCTGTCAATACCAATCTCAAGGCTTCCTGCAATATTACCAATCTCAGGATCATAACCTGAATATTTAGTAAATGTAAGTAGGTTTTGACCGGTGAGGTAGACCTTCATATTATTGAATTTGATTTTATTAAGCATTGTCTTTGGGAAATTGTAGCTCAATTGCAGACTTTTTATTCTGAGGTATGATCCATCCTCTACAAATCGATCGGATACTCTTGCATTTTGATTGGCATCATTGAGGCTTACCTTGGGTTCCTTATTTGAAGTGCCTGGCCCTGTCCATCTGCCTAACACACTTGAAGGCCTATTGAC
>JAYUTD010000143.1:0-5389 GCA_043755305.1 Saprospiraceae bacterium | reverse complement strand
TTTATAGGTGTGTTGAATTCAATTTTACCATTGATATAATTTTCATATTGCACATTGACAGGTGTGATAATCCTTCGATAACTTGAATCTATTGACACTTGATTGGTAATGCTGTTTCGAGTGTGTTTGACACCAAGGGTGCCATAAATCATGGTAAAATTAAAGGCATCGTATTTCATATAGTTCAAATCAAAATCATGAACATATGACGGTTTTAGCTTTCGATTGCCAATAAAAACATTAAGTGGGTCGCTATTGTTGACCACTGGCAATAATTGCTGTAACGAGGGCTCCTGTATGCTTGTATAATATTGCATATGGAGGTGATGAGATAGGCCTAAATCATAGTCAAAGTAAGCATTGGGCAAGATAGCAGGATAATTGATTTTTATTTCATCAATAGTAATGCCGGTCCTTCCTTTGAGGAGAGAATTTTGAAAGTTTAGACCAAGGGCATAGTTGTACTTCTTTTTATTAATACTGAGCTTAATCCCATTGTTGATTACATTGTAATCCCTTTGGTAAATAGTAGATAAGAGCTCATTTCTAAGGTATTCATTAGAGATAAAATCAAAGTAATCGGCATAGGCATTGCTGTGGTAATTGGACCACTCACTATGGAATTCGACGTATTTTTTGTACCCAATTGGCTCTGTTAAATTCAATTGGCCTTTATAGTCCATACCTTTATTGCCATTGTCCTGCTCCTGATTGGTAAGAATGTTCTGAGCAAGTGGATGGTAAATATTGACTGTTGAATTTAATAATCCTTTGTTGTTGTTGTCTGCCATTTTAGCATAACCATCTATCATTAGCGATCTGCCTTTTTTTCTAAATTTTCGCTGCCAGACAAGATTGGCATTGATCTGATAATTATATCCAGTGGCAGTGTAAAATCTCCTGTTGTCATTGATATTGCGCAAGAGGTTATCCTTTGTTTCATCCTTTAGGTAAGTATTCATTGAATTGCTACCGGTGCTTCCATTCAACTTAAAAATGATGTTTTGAAATGAATCAATCTTTGTTTTTAATCTCACATTTAATGCTGCTCGATCACTCCCGGAATTCTGGCTTTCATCTGCATACGCATTGAAAAAATTATTACCCAAATAACTTTCTCTATTGGTACTACTGCGCAATAAATTGGTAAAGTCATTGTAAAACAAACTTGTGGTCAGTTCTGTCTTTGGTGAAAAAGATTTGTTAATGTTCAAGCCACCTGCCCATGATTTCTGCACACCCTTATTTTGTCCAAGCCCCATAGGCAGGCCACTTTCGCCATCTAGGTTAATGCTGACACGGCCACCTCCTCCTGACATAAATGAACCTATGCCACCCATAAAATCTATATAATCTGAAATCGAAAAATTTTGTTCATTTATGTTGTTGCCCATTCCAATAAATGAAGTTCTCATCCCGGGTGTGAATCGATTGATATTGGTTCTTGATTTGAATCTTTCACCTGGAGCTCCACCTGCTTCTATCGTGCCAAAATAGCCTGCTTTCTTATCCTCTTTGAGTTTGAGATTGATTGACCTTTCATCCTGGCCATCTTCAATACCAGTAAAATCAGCTCTTTCGGATTTTTTATCAAAAACCTGTACTTTGTCGATTGCATCTGCATCAAGATTTTTTGTTGCAATTTTAGTGTCCTTACCAAAAAATTCCTTGCCATCGACCAATACATTTTGGACTTTTTCGCCAAAGGCTTTGACACTGCCATCCCGCTCTACTTCAATTCCCGGCAATTTCTTTAATAAGTCTTCTGCGATGTCTCCAGGTTTTACGCCATATGAAGCAGCATTATAATTGACAGTATCCTTTCCTACGATCATCGGTGTCATGTTTTCTCTTACTTCAATTACAGGAATAATTTGACTTGATGCTAAGAGATTGATGGTATCTAGCATCTGCTTATCATCACCCATATTTATTGGTTCCCAATAAGTTTCAAACCCAAGGAAAGTAACTTGCAATATATAATTGCCATTTGAAATATTTTTAAATTGAAAAGCCCCTTTGGCATCTGAAAGCGCAAATGCGACCAATGTAGAATCACCCCGATTGAGCAACAACAAAGATGCCGACTCAAGTGGATTTTTTCCATCATATACAGTGCCTTCTATAGTCTGGCAAATGCCAAAAAATGAAATAAACAGCAGGCAGCAGACACAAAAATACTTCATATTTATTGATTAATGTCTTTCTTCTCTAATGATCATCTTGATACCTGAACCTCCATTTGTAGCACCCATTTCCTTCATTTTTTCTTCTCTTACTTTTTTGTACTCTTCTCTTGTAATTTGCTTGCCTTTAGTTGGTTTTACTAAAGCAGTAGCATCTATGCTTTTAAGTTCGACTGATGTGGCGACTATGGTCCTGTCACCATTGTCCATCTCCACAGCAAGGATTAAACCCGGCAGACCATTGAGTCCATTCGGGCCGATGTTTACAGGTATTTGAGGCGTGAACCACACAATCGTAGTTTGATTTGTGTCAACGTGCACAGCCTTTTGACAAATATAATCCAGTACTTTTTTTTGCTCCCCGGTAAATTTCCATTTCTTTGTATCAATTCGATCCACCACAAGAAATTGCTTGCCCAACAAATCCATGCTTTGCACAAATGAATTTTCTTTTAAATTCATATAGGTAACGGATTCAGGTACTTTCATCACTATATTAAATTCTCCACCTTCTTCTTCATGCTTAATATCAATATCTTTTGGAACTTCAGCATTCTTAAAAAGGCTTTCTGTGTTATTAAAAATCAATTCTTTCTTCACATATTGCGCAGGCGGCAACATCTTTTTTAATTCTTCATTTTGCATACCATCTAGATCCATTTTCAATTTTATGGTTTCTGTGTATAAAATACGGCCTGCGTCAGACTGAGCACCAACTCTGAGATTAATGCTCAGTATACATAAGGCAATTGCTAATTTTGTCATGTTAATTATTTTTTGTTACTGCAAAAATATAACTTGATGCGCTGATTATAGGTTAACGTTGGAATATTTAAGGTTAAAAAAAGTTAAAATGATGCCAGTTACAAAATTTGGACTTAATTTTGTTTTTATTGTTACTTCATTTGACCATCAACAAACAAATACCAAAGATTGCCATCGTATTCAGTATCCTACTGCTTACGGGCTTTTTATTCTATTTTCTCAACAATGAATACCACAGAGAAAAATCACGAATTGAAAGAGAAGTAGGTTACATGTTTATCAATGCTGTAAAAAGTGTGGAGGGTAATTTTTTTAATAAAATCCTATTCAGTGGTGACAGTATACGTCGATTTAAAGTTGATATAAATAACAAAAGAGGATTGATTGACACAGCTAAAACTTTTGCTTTTGTAGGAAAACATGCACCTCACATAGATTCATCTACCAGAAGAATGAGCATTAAGATCGAGAATGAATCCATTTCACAACAAGAAGTAAGTGGAGTTTTATCAATGATTGTAGATCTCGACATTGATTCTATGAAAGATATAAGCCATCAAAAAAGACCGGATACACTTAAGGACGTCAGCAAAGACTACATACCAATGATTGCCAAAGAATTCAAAAGATCATTGGACAATGCTGGACTTGATATCCAATATCAAATTCTTACCGATAGTTTAAAAACAGTCAATCAGGCAAAACAGGTTGTTGCTTCATATTCTGACGTAGGTACGCAAAAAAAATTCTACGTAAAATTAGAAAACAATTTTTACTACATCCTTGAAAAAATATGGCGGCCAATTGTATTGTCACTCGGCTTACTTGGCTTAATTATAATTACATTTTACACTATCAATTCGCATTGGGTAGAGCAACAAAAACTTTCAGCCCAAAAAAATGATTTCATACAGAACATAACCCACGAATTGAAAACCCCCGTTGCTACAATGAGTGTGGCGCTTGAGGCCATTACCAATTTTGATGCCGCCAATGATGAAATAAAAAGGAAAGAATATACAAGTATTGCCAGAAATGAAGCAAAAAGGATTGCATTATTGGTAGATAGAGTTTTGTCCCTTTCCATTCTTGATGAATCAAGCCAGGACATAGCTTTGCAGCCTATAAATGCGGGTATTGCTATTGATGAAATATTAACAGTACAAAAGAGTCTGGAAAATAATATCTCCATGAGTTATGAAAATGCCTATCCGGAAATAAAAATTTTAGCTGATAAAGAATGGATACAAATCGCCATTCAAAACATAGTGGACAATGCAATCAAATACCACATAGGAAATGAGTGCAAAATATCCATAACCACTGACCTTTACTATAAAGAATACTTTTGTATTTTAATCAAAGACAATAATACACCTATACCTGAAGATTTAAAAGAAAAAATATTCGACAAATTTTACCGTTTGCCTCAAGGTGATGTGCATAATGTAAAAGGGCACGGGCTTGGCTTATATTTTGTGAAGCGAATGATGAATCTTATGCATGGGAGCGTCGAACTCAAAACCAATGAAAGTGGAAATACCTTTATTTTAAAATGTAAAATAGCAAGATAATGGGGTCGGTAAAAATACTTTATGTGGAAGACGAACCTTCATTGGCTAAAATTGTAACGGAAACCCTGTTGAGTAAAAATTTTGACGTATGCTGTATAAGCGATGGAAACGAGGCACTAAGCGCATTTCACACCTATATACCTCACATCTGTATATTGGACATAATGCTGCCCGGCAAAGATGGTTATACTATAGCAAAAGAAATAAGGAGCATCAACCAATCCATACCCATTCTTTTTCTTACAGCCAAAAGCCAGACTCAAGATACAATTCAGGGATTTCAGTCCGGCGGTAATGATTTCATCAAAAAACCATTTAGCCTTGAGGAACTTATATTGAGGATAAACAATCTATGTGCGCTTTGTTATGGCAATGAAATTAATTCAGTCCAACAAAATAAAATAGGTGGTTATATTTTTCATTTTACCAGACAGGAATTGGAATATGGCAATGATGTAAAAAGATTGTCGTACCGTGAAGCGGAATTGCTCAATCTCCTTGTTATTAGTAGAAATGAGATTGTCCAAAGAAATGCTATTTTAGAAAAATTATGGGGTGATAATTCATTTTTTAATTCCAGAAATTTGGATGTATATATTACAAAGTTACGGTCGTACCTCAAAGAAGATCAACGTGTAGAAATCTTGACTTTAAAAGGCGTGGGATATAGGCTGCTGGTGAAAGAGGGTAATTAGTGCACGTGATAATTTGCTAATGTGATAATACGCTAATGTGATAATTTGACTCGTTGACTCGTTGACTCGTTGACTCGTCCTGAAAAAAGTTGACTATTTTTGAATGATAATCCTGCTGCAAATTTACTTTTTTTTATTAATCCTAATATAGCTTTACATTTTATGATTA